>NZ_VSKN01000019.1:0-49883 GCF_008086185.1 Bizionia gelidisalsuginis | reverse complement strand
ACCAGCATTGCTTGATAACCAATCTTCTAAAGTTCCATCTGGAGTTACACCACATTGAATAGCTATATTTTCAACAGCGGTTGTATCGATAACAGGCGCCGTAGTATCTTCAATATTAATTGTCTGTTCTTGAGTTGTTGTGTTTCCACAAGCATCTGTTAGTGTCCAAGTTCTTATGAAAGACGATTCGTTAGCACAAGATTCGGCAGTTGAAGCACCATCAGTGTATGTTGCTTCTAAAGCAGCGTTTCCACAGTTATCAGCTTCATCGGTAACATCACCGGTTACTGTTAAGTCGGTAATATCTTCATCACATTCTAAAGTCACTGCAGCAGGAACCGTAAAGGTTGGCGCCGTAGTATCCTCGATGTTTATGGTTTGTGTTTGCGTATTATCGTTTCCACAAGCATCGGTTACTGTCCAAGTTCTTACAAATGAAGACGCGTTAGCACAAGATCCGGCAGTCGATGTTCCATCAGAATACGTCGCTTCTAAAACAGCGTTTCCACAGTTATCAGCTTCATCGGTAACATCACCAGTCAACGTTAAGTCGTTTACATCTTCATCACATTCTAAAGTAACTGCAGCAGGAACCGTAAAGGTTGGTGCCGTGGTATCTTCAATATTAATTATTTGCTCTTGAGTTGTTGTGTTTCCACAAGCATCGGTTACCGTCCAAGTTCTTATGAAAGACGATTCGTTAGCACAAGATCCGGCAGTCGATGTTCCATCAGTATACGTCGCTTCTAGAGCAGCGTTTCCACAATTATCAGCTTCATCGGTAACATCACCAGTCAACGTTAAGTCGGTAATATCTTGATCACATTCTAAAGTCACTGTTGCAGGAACTGTAAATGTTGGAGTAGTAGTATCTTCAATATTAATTGTCTGTTCTTGAGTTGTTGTGTTTCCACAAGCATCGGTTAGTGTCCAAGTTCTAATAAAAGAAGATTCGTTAGCACAAGAGCCAGCAGTTGAATTTCCGTCAGTATACGTCGCTTTTAAAACAGCGTTTCCACAATTATCAGCTTCATCAGAAACATCACCAGTTACTGATAAGTCGGTAATATCTTGATCACATTCTAAAGTCACTTCAGTTGGAACCGTAAAGGTTGGAGCCGTTGTGTCTTTAATGATTATAGTTTGTGTTTGTATAGTTCCATTTCCACACGTATCTGTTAAAAGCCATGATCTAATGAAAGATGATTCGTTAGCACAAGATCCAGCAGTTACTGGTCCATCAGTGTGCGTTGCTTCTAAACCAGTGTTAGCACAATTATCTGCTTCGTCTGTTACATCACCAGTTAATGTTAAGTCTGTAACATCTTGGTCACATTCTATAGTTACTTTAGGAGGTGCTGTAAATGTAGGAGCAATAGTGTCTTCTATAATGATTGTTTGAGTTTGAGTATTTATATTACCACATGCATCTGTTAATGTCCAAGTTCTAATAAAGGAGTATTCGTTAGCACAAAATCCTGTGGTTACTGCTCCGTCTGTATACGTTGCTTCAAGTGTTCCAGTATCACAATTATCAGCTTCGTCAGTGACATCTCCAGTTACTGTTAAGTCTGTAACATCTTCATCACATTCTAAAGTTACTGTTGCAGGAACCGTGAAGGTTGGAGCCGTCGTGTCTTTTATATGTATTGTTTGTGATGCATTCGTTTCATTCCCACAAGCGTCAGTAGCAGTCCAGTTTTTTGTAATTGAATATTCACCTTCGCAATCTCCAGCTGTTGTTACATCCTCGAATGTTAAAATCACTCGTAAATCGCAATTGTCAGCTCCTTTCGGTTCGGCCCACACAGGAACAGTATCACACTCTATTGTAGTTTCCCCAGGTAGAGCAGTTATTGTTGGAGGAGTAGTATCATTAATTAAAATAGTTTGAGTAGCATTTGCTGTAGAACCACAGTCGTCAGTTATTTTAAATGTTCTAGTTACAGTGATAGGACAAGATCCAGAAGCAGAATCTTGATAAGTTATACTTGCCACATTCTCTTCAGTAAAAACACCGCCTTCAGCAGTAAACTGTGCTTCAGTAATCGAATTTGGTGTTCCATTATATGATAAATCGGTTAAATTACCATTAGTAATATCGCTTGTAGAACACCCTTCAACAGTAATGCTTTCTGGTGCAGTAAGAACAGGAGCAATAGTATCGTTTACTAAGATATCAAAGTTTGCAGTTGCAGAGCAACTAGAATCTAAATCATTTACAGTAACTATATAATTACCCGCCGATAAATTAGAAATATCTTGAGTTGTTGAATTCGCTGTATCCTCCCAAGAATAGGTGTAGTTACCAGAACCGCCAGAAACATTAATATCAATAGCTCCATTACTCGTGTTATTACAAGAGTTGGGCGTGTTTGTAATCAAGGTTATGGTGATTTTATCGTAGACTTTTACCACGATTGGAACTCTATTCGGGCTCATACAACTAGCATCGATACCTTCGGCAACATAATAAGTTGTTGTTCCGGATGTCTCTGTATTAGGTGAAATCGATGATTGCCCATAAGTATTAGGGTTATTATCTGTATAATATAATAGTATATAGTCTGGATTAGAGGGGGTAGCCGTTAAAGGAATGGCAGTCTCGTCTTCACAATACTCAACATCTGTTGCTGTTGGAACCGATATAACTTCTTCTACATTAATTGTGAATTGGTAATAACACGTTGTCGATCCTGGGGGGATAGCATAATAAGTTCCTGATTGTGGAGGGAACGAATTAGAGCTGTTATATTGAATTGTATTGTTTGTTAAGGGGTATTCGTTATAAAATTGTGTTCCTGCCGGAAATTGAGGGGCAACCTCTATTACAGAAATAGGTGTAGAACCAATGTTACAGTAGTAAAAATCTTGAACAGCCGTGTAACTGCCACAATTCTCATTAACAAATTGTGTCGAGTTAATAGGTATTACGGTTGGAGTAGGTATAGGCTCTCCTAAACAATCTCCAGAGGTTTGATACCCTTGTATTAATGGTTGATTAAAAGTAGTTTGAGAGGTTTCTCCAATACCACTTATAGAACCTGTTAACGATACATTAGTACCACAATTAGCATTTACTAAAAGCGCACAATCTGTAGTTGCTAATAAATCAAAAGATAGGTAAGCTAAAACATCACCTGGATTATTGGGTAATGGTAAATCTCCAATTTCCCATACAATGGAACCTGTTGGCCCTAAAGTAATATCAAAGTATGGAGCAGGTACCGTGTTTAAATTTAAGGGAGGGTGAACAGTATAACTTATACTTCCAGCCTGATAGGTAGAAGTATAAGGAATAGGCAGCGTAATTACCGTATTGTTTGTGGTTTCCGTACCGTTATTTGTAATTTCTAAACCATATTGTACACCATCACCCGGTATTACTTCTAAGGGCACAGGATTTGGAGCATCATTTACTGTATTTGCAGTTAAAACACCATTAGTTTCTGGCACGTAAGCGTCCACAGAAAAAGTGACGTTATAAATTATATAAGTATCTCTGGTTGAGCCATATTTAAAACTTGCCGAAGTTTGGTTATTTGCAATTATATTATTGTTTGTATTATCAACATTAAACATACTAATATCCATACCAGTATTGTTTAAAAGATTAGGATTCCTAGTGTTGCCTCCGGTATAAATAGTAGAATTAAAGAAATTACCTGATGAGTTTTCAGGGTGATTTAAACTTACCCAATTATTACTTGTGTTTTTAATTCGAAAATAGTCTCCAGAAATATTTCTATCTCCTTCACCGGCCATCATTCCTAATTTAAAATTAACATCACCATTTTGAACGGCTTTAAATCCTGAGATACCAAAAGTATAATCAGCAACAGTGCTTCCTCTTACATAAGCATACCCATCAAAAACGGTAATATCTCGCCAATTCATTTCAGAATTTTCATAGACCACAACCATTCCCCAACCTCCGTAGTATCCTGTTCCTCCACCGTTTCCTTGAGAGGTTGCAATATCTGCGACAAAATACTCTCCAAGACCGCCGGCTTTAACAGGATCTGTTACTTCTATATAACCTGCAAACATATTGTTATCACCGGGATATTGAATATCATTTGCATTAGCCTCTAAGGTTGTATAAGACGACTGACCAGGAGTTTTAAATTTAACAGTTCTCCTCTCTAAGTTAGTATAATTGTTAGTATTTCTACCCGTCCAATACAAACCCGCATAAATAATGTTAGAACACTCAGGATTCGCACCATTTTCATCTGACAAGTTTAACGTTGCTGAAGATGAGTTGTCCGTAGAGTTATCATTATCAACATCAACATATTTCATTATATTGTTGTTACCAGTATTATCACCGTATGAACTTAATGTAAGGTTCGTGTTCCCTATCATAGTGAAATCACCACGAACATTATAGATCGTTTTTCCAGGAGAATAAACAGAAACTCTTGGGGTAAAGTTTTTTCTTACTTGGCCAAAAGAGTTTCCTACAAAAAAGAGTCCTATACAGAAAGCTATTAAAAAGCGAAAATTATTAAGAGTAAAATTTTTCATAGTTAGTACTATTATTAAGAAGGGATTTCTATTTTAATATATTGCAATATTACGTTAGAAAAACAGTTCGGTTTTGATAATTTTTTTTGGGTATCTAGTTTTGTTTCAATAATGTAAAACACATACTTTAGTGATTTAAACGCAGAAAGTTTTGAACAATCTATACGATCTAAATCGAAGTCTAAATCGGTTATTTTTATTAATAGCATTTCAATGGATTCAGAAAATCGAAACGGTTTATTTAAACGTGATAAATCAGCACTATTTATATATAATTTTTTAATGCCGTTTTCAGCGTTTAAAAAGTGAATTTGGTTGTCTTCAAAATAAGAGATACCAGATTTTTGATCCCCATAAAGTCTTAAAACAGGTTCCAATTTATTCTTAGAAACATAGGCTTTACTATTTAAGTTGGATTCTTTTAATACGACTGGTGTTTGCGCATAGCTGTTGTATGTTACATTTAAAACAAGTAAAAGAAGGAGTACTTTTTTCATATCCTGAAATTTTATTTTTATTACTTAGATTTAGCTGATTATCAATGTAAAAAATAATTTCATATTAAATTAACTACTTTTATTTCGTAAATTAATTGTAATACAACTCAGATTTCACTGTGAAAGGTGGGTAAATAGGTTAATGTATAAGAACAAAATTAGATTTGGGTATTGATAATAATAGCTGGTTACAAAATAAACCTGATTTTCAGCACAAAACAAAAAAATGAGGTAAATCACTTAAATAATCGTTAAAAGCGATTACTTAAGTAAATTAACGATAAAAGTATAAGAAAACACGATGAATAACGTAAAAATTTTAATTTTGATTAGACATTCGAAGTCATCATGGCGGCATAACGTGTCAGATATGCAAAGACCATTAAAAAAACGAGGCATTAACGATGCAAATTTGGTTTCAAACTCTTTAAAAGATGGGGCTTCAACTCCAAATTTCATTTTGTGTAGCCCGTCGAAAAGGACGCAAGAAACAGCACAAATATTTATAGATAATTTAGGGTTAAACACGGTAGATTTTAAACTTATAGATAATCTATACGATTTTTCAGGACATGAAGTTATTGAAGTGATAAAATCATGTGATGATATTTTAAATACAATAATGGTTTTTGGTCATAATAATGCCTTAACTGCTATTGCTAATAATTTTGGAAATGAGTACATTGCCAATGTTCCTACTTCTGGTTTTTTAGAAATACATTTTGAGACTTCTTCTTGGAAAAACCTAACTATGGGCCAGACAAAAAAAATAGTATTTCCAAAACATTTAAAATAATCAAATCAATACAATATATTTGTTACTAAATTCATTTTAATGGTTAAGAAAAATTCTAACAAAATATATATAAATCGCGAATTAAGTTGGTTGCAGTTTAATGCTCGTGTATTACAAGAGGCTTCAGATAAAACAGTGCCTTTAATTGAAAGACTGCGTTTTGTTGGTATTTTTTCGAATAATTTAGACGAATTTTTCAAAGTGCGTTACGCCACTATTAAACGAATAGATGAGGCAGGTAAAGCGGGTAAAAGTGAACTTGGAGGAATTACAGCTTCAGAATTGTTAGAGAAAATTACGCAAACCGTAATTACGCAACAATCTAATAGTCTACGAATTTTAAGCGCCATTCAAAGTCAATTAGAAAAAGAAAATATTTTCATCATAAAAGAAGACAATATTAATGAGGAACAGAAAGCGTTCATAAAACAGTATTACATTCAGAATGTTAGTCCGGCATTGGTAACCATTATTCTTAACGACTCTATAAAGCTTCCAAATTTAAAGGATAGTGCAGCCTATTTAGCGATTAAAATGACGCTAACAGATACTGATTATCAATATGCTCTAATAGAGATTCCTAAAAATATAAATCGTTTTGTCGCGCTACCTAAAATAGGTGACAAAAATTGTATTATAATGATGGACGATTTATTGCGTTATTGCTTAGATGATATCTTTAATATTTTTGATTATACTGCTATTTCGGCACATATGATTAAAATAACAAGAGATGCCGAGCTGGATTTAGAAAGTGATTTGAGTAAAAGTTTTATGGAAAAAATTAGCGATAGCGTTAAGGATAGGCAAGACGCCGAACCTGTGCGTTTTGTTTACGATAAAACAATCGATAAAAGCACTCTTAACTTTTTAATGAATAAAATGGGAATTGATGTGTCTGATAGTATTATTCCTGGAGGACGTTATCACAATCGTAGAGATTATATGGATTTCCCAAGTTTGGGACGTGCAGATTTATTATACGCAGCTATTAAACCATTACCAATTAAGGGATTGAGTTTAGAGACTAGTATTTTTACAGACATCGCAAAACAAGATTATTTACAGTATACACCCTACCAAACATTTGCATATACAGTAAAATTTTTACGAGAAGCCGCTCTAGATCCTAAAGTAAAAAGTATTAAAATTACTATTTATCGATTAGCACAAATTTCTCACGTGGCAAGTTCTTTAATAAATGCGGCTAAAAATGGTAAAAATGTAACCGTTTCTATGGAAATTCAAGCGCGATTTGACGAGCATGCGAATATTGAATATGCCGAGCAAATGCAACGTGAAGGCGTGACACTTTATTTTGGCGTTCAAGGTTTAAAAGTTCATAGTAAAATGTGTATTATAGAACGCGAAGAAGATCATAAAATAAAACGTTATGGCTTTATAAGTACTGGAAATTTTAATGAATCTACCGCCAAAATTTACACTGATTATACTTTGTTTACCTCAAATGATAAAATTTTGAAAGACATTAATAAGGTCTTTAATTTCTTTCAAGTTAATTATCGCATCTATCGATATAAACACATTATTACTTCGCCGCATTATACTAAAAATGCTTTTTTTCATTTAATAGATAATGAAATTGAAAATGTAAAAGCAGGAAAGCCAGCATATATAAGGCTAAAAATGAATAGCATTTCGAGCTATAAAATGATTGATAAGTTATATGAAGCGAGTAATGCAGGAGTAAAAATACAAATGATTGTACGCGGTATTTGCTGCTTGGTTCCAGGGGTTAAAGGGTTGAGCGAGAATATTGAAGCGGTTAGTATCATCGATAAATTTTTAGAGCACACACGACTTTACATTTTTTGTAATAATAATGATCCAAAAATTTATATTTCTTCAGCCGATTGGATGACAAGAAATATCGATAACAGAGTAGAGGTTAGCTGTCCAATTTATCAAGATTCTATAAAGTCTGAGATTATGGACACTTTCGATATTTGTTGGAACGATAACGTTAAAGCAAGAATATTAAACGAGACTCAAGATAATACGTATAAACGAAATAACGCCCCAAAAGTACGCTCACAGTTCGCTACTTACGAATATTTAAAAAACAAGCTTAATTAAAAAATATGCTTTCAATAAAAAAATATGGAGCAATAGATATAGGTTCTAATGCTGTCCGACTTTTAATATCTAACATCATTGAAGAAAAAGGTAAACCTGTGCGTTTTAAAAAGAGCTCTTTAGTGCGAGTTCCTATTCGTCTAGGTAGTGATGTCTTTTTAAATAACAAAATATCTAAGGATAATGTTGTTAGAATGATAGATACAATGCAAGCCTTTAAACTCCTGATGAAATCTCATAAAGTTGAAAAATATAAAGCGTGTGCCACCTCTGCAATGCGTGAGGCATCAAACGGAAAAAAAATAGCGGACTTAATTTTAGAAGAAACCAATATTAATATAGATATTATTGAGGGTGAAGAGGAAGCGGCCATTATTGCAGCAACCGATTTGCACGCCTTTATAGATACGAGTAAAACGTATCTTTATGTGGATGTTGGTGGCGGGAGTTCTGAGTTTAGTATTATTGATAAGGGGGAGAAAATAGTTTCAAAATCGTTTAAAATAGGAACGGTTCGTTTATTAAATGATATCGTTAAAAAAGAAACTTGGGGAGAGCTTGAAAAGTGGATAAAAGAGAAAACTAAAAATATTGATAAAATAGATGTTTTAGGTTCTGGAGGAAATATTAATAAAATTTTTAAGATTTCAGGTAAACCTTTGGGTAAACCGTTAACTTACTTTTATTTAACGTCGTATTACAATATGTTACAAACCTATTCTTACGAAGAAAGAATTACGGAATTAGATCTAAATCAAGATAGAGCAGATGTAATTATTCCAGCAACACGTATCTATTTATCGGCTATGAAATGGAGTGGAGCAAAAGATATTTATGTTCCCAAAATAGGGCTATCAGATGGGATTATAAAAAGCATCTATCACGAGACAGTTTTAAGCCATACAAAGTTAAAATAGTACAGTTCGTCTTAATAGTATTTCTTTTCTTAAAAAATTAATATATATTAGCTTGACCAAAATACAGTTAAATTTATTACATAAAATACACACCAAAAATTATGAAAAAAACATTACTTTTATTAGCACTAGTTATGTGCTCGTTTTATGGCTTTAGTCAAGATGCTTTATACGGAGTTAGAGCAGGTTTCAATATTTCTAACTTAGATTTCGATCCAGAAGTTCCGGCAGGTGTAGAAAATATGCACAGAAATGGTTTTGCAATTGGATTTTTTGGTGAATTTCCTATTTCTAAAGGATTTTCTATTGCTCCAGAAATTCAATTCTCTGCAGAAGGAGCTAAAGAAGAAGCGTTACGTTTAGACTTTATTCAACTTCCAGTGTTATTAAAATTTAAAGTATCAGATCGTATTGCTTTAGGAGTTGGTCCACAAGCAAGTTTAAAAGCACACGAATACCAAGACGGAATTCAAAACTTATCATTCTCAGGTATTGCAGGGTTTGAATATGCTTTAACGGATGAGTTCTTTTTAGATTTTAGATACTCTTATGGTTTAACTAACATTTTTGATGACGAAGTTGAACTAGAAGCAATAAACACTAATATGCAAATTGGATTTGGAGTAAAATTCTAAGCCAAACCTTAACATAATTAAAAAGCCAATATTTACTGAATATTGGCTTTTTTATGGGTGCTAAGTTCTAACCGTGAATACTTTGGTGTACGCTTAAATCTTTCATTATTTCAGCTTCAAACGCTAATAAGCTTTGCCATTTTTCATTGACTTCTTCAAGGTCTCCATACTGTCTTGCAAAGCCTAAAAACATAGTATAGTGGTTGGCTTCACTTACCATTAATTTTCTGTAAAATTCAGCCAAATCTTTATCTTCTAATTCTTCCGATAATAATCTAAAGCGTTCACAACTTCTGGCTTCAATTAAAGCAGCATAAAGCAATCTGTGTACTAATTGTGTTGTTCTACTGCCTCCTTTCGGGAAAAAGGCGATTAGCTTAGCGACATAGTCGTCTTTGCGATCGCGACCTAAAATCCAGCCGTTTTCTAATAACCTGTCGTGTACCATTTTAAAATGACTAATTTCTTCTTTAACTAAAGCTGTCATTTCCTGAACCAAATCAGAGTATTCTGGAAAACTTACTATTAAAGAAATTGCCGTACTTGCAGCTTTTTGTTCGCAAAAAGCATGATCGGTTAAAATATCTTTAATGTTTTTTTCTACGATGTTTACCCAACGCGGGTCTGTTGGTAATTTAAGTCCTAACATAATTATTATCTGTTTCTTTAATGGAAAATGTATTGTCTTTTTGAAAACGCAAAATATATTTTTTACAGCGTTTGTTGCCAGGTTTACAAAACTCTAGATAGAGTTGTGTAGTGTATAATAAGTCTTCGGGCGATTGAAGCAACTCTATATTCGTTAATATATAATCGGTTAACTGAACGTTAATTTGCTGTTCTAAAAACGTTGTATTGATAACTTCAGAGAATATTATTTTTTCTTTTTGAGTGATATCTAGATTAGCATTAAAACGTCTGTAATAGTGCTTTATAGAAAGCGCATCGGCTTTGTAGTACTTTATAATACTTGTCGATAAGTCCATATCCGAATAGTATTTTATTCTTACATTATACCCAGAAGCTAAGATCGTATCGTGTTGTATTTCTGTATAATTTTTTGGTGTGAATTGAATACGTTCAGAAAAAGAATCTAATAATTGGTGTCTTTTTAAAACCTCGCTAGACGATGTATGCTTGAGATCTTGTCCGTCACAACCGAGTACTAATAAGAGGACAATAGAAACGATAACAGCAAGATATTTTTTCATTTGAAATACAATTGATGCATTATAAAGATAATAGAATTAACGCAAAAAGGGAGTGTCTACCGATTATAAATCTAAATCGAAAGCCTTTCTAAGTAATTCTATATTAGGATTTTTTTCCTTCAACTTTTCGTATTTTTCGTCTGGAGTATAGGCAAATCTACTTTGCATAACTTCATTAACAGTAATTTCTAAGCTAATATCGAAGTTCTTAAGATTTTGTCTTAAAAACTGCATTAAATCATATTGCTGACGCTCAACTTCGACTTTATTTGTAGACGTAGGAAATGTAAGCTGAATTGTAGTGCCTTTCAATTTGGGCTTATCTATCGATAAAATAGAAGCTAAATTCATTTTACCATCGGTTTCTAGCTGTTTAATATAAGCGTTCCAAAACTCATAAAAATCGTCTTCGTGAAATTTTTCGCGAGGCAAATTTTCTTCATCCACCACAACATCCATCTGTTTAATAAGATGCTCTTTTTTTGTACGAATACTTTTTAAAGACAACCCCGAAGTGGCTTTCTTACCACTGTTCATTGTTATTTTTGGCGAAGGTTTACTTGGTGTCTCGCTGTGTTGCGATACCTGATTTTCAACTACAGTGGGTTTTGCAGGTTGCGCTTTAACTGCTGGTTGTTTTACCGGAATAGGTGTAATACCCAGTTTTTTGAAATAAGAGGGCGGGATTATGAAACGACTGCTATTTTTTTTTTCTCCATCGAAAGTGATAGAGGCAAGCTGCATTAAACAAAGTTCAACGAGGAGTCGTTGGTTTTTACTGGATTTATACTTTAAATCGGTGTCGTTAGCTAACTCAATACCTTTTAATAAAAATTCTTGAGTCGCTTTTTTAGATTGTTCTTGATATAATGCTTGCGTTTGTTCTCCAACTTCCAAGAGTTCTAATGTTGCAGGATTCTTGCAGACTAATAAATCTCTAAAATGGGAGGCTAATCCAGCAATATAATGGTGGCCATCGAATCCTTTCGATAAGGTGGTGTTAAATTGCATTAACAACTCGGGTATTTTGTTCTCGATAATTAAATCGGTACTTTTAAAATACGTTTCATAATCTAATACATTTAAGTTTTCTGTTACCGCTTGTCGCGTTAACTGTTTTCCTGAAAAGCTAACCACACGATCGAAAATGGATAAGGCATCACGCATTGCTCCATCTGCTTTTTGTGCAATTATATGTAAAGCATCGTCATCCGCCGTAATGCCTTGCTCGTTAGCAATATATTTTAGATACGCTTTAGCATCTTTAACCGTTATACGTTTAAAATCAAAAATCTGACAACGCGATAAAATGGTGGGTATAATTTTATGCTTTTCGGTCGTTGCTAAAATAAATATACAATGCTTTGGCGGCTCTTCTAAGGTCTTTAAAAAGGCATTAAAAGCGGCTTGAGATAACATATGTACTTCATCAATAATATAAACCTTGTATTTTCCTACTTGTGGCGGAATACGAACTTGATCGGTTAAACTTCTAATATCATCTACCGAGTTATTTGACGCCGCATCGAGTTCGAAAATATTAAAAGCGTAATCTTCTTCGCCAGTTTCATTACCGTCGCTGTTAATCATTTTAGCTAAAATACGTGCACAACTCGTTTTACCAACGCCACGAGGGCCAGTAAATAAAAGGGCTTGAGCTAAATGATTGTTTTCAATGGCATTTAATAAGGTATTTGTAATAGCGTTTTGGCCCACAACATCTTTAAAAGTTTGTGGTCTATATTTTCGTGCTGATACTACAAAATGTTCCATTGAAATCTATTTGAAAAACAAAGTTAAAAATTCGATTGTAATTTAGTAAGAATGATTTGCTAAATTAGTACAATTTATTAACAATTTGACTATTTTTGCAGTAAGTAAAGCGCCTTATCGCATCTTATTTATAAGATGAGGAAAGTCCGGACACCGTAGTGCAATATAGTGGTTAATCGCCACCAGTCGTGAGACTAGGAAAAGTGCAACAGAAAGAATGTACAGGTTATGCTGTAGTGAAACCAGGTAAACTCTATATGGTGCAATGCCATGTATACTAATGTTTGAGCGTGCACGCGCGATTGTTAGAGGGTAGGCAGCTAAAGTGTACTAGTAATAGTATGCTCAGATAAATGATAAGGGCTCGAAAGAGTACAAAATCCGGCTTATAGCTTTACTTATTTATACAAAAACCCTTCTTATACCATAAGAAGGGTTTTGTTGTTTTATAAAGTAATGGGAGTTAATACTCTTCTTCTTCTTCTTCTTCTTCTTCTTCGGTGATTTGTTCACCTTCAAAAAAACTGAAGACATTACCACCATAGCTTTTCGAGTAACTAAATTGTGGTAAATGAGATAGTGGCGTGTATTTAGAATGTTCTACAATTAATATACCGCCAGTTTCTAATAAGTTATTCTCGAAAACAAGCGTTGGTATTTTAACGAATGCTTCTAATGGAAAATCGTAAGGCGGATCGGCAAAAATAATAGTTGCTTTTTGTTTCGTGTTTTCTAAAAATTTAAACACATCACTTTTAATGGTCTTAATGGGCATTTCGAAACCTTCAGCGGTATCGTTAATAAACTTAATGCACCCAAAATCTTGATCTATCGCCACTATGTTTTCGGTACCGCGCGATGCAAATTCATAACTTATATTTCCTGTGCCCGAAAATAAATCTAATACCGAAATAGCGTCTAAAAAATATAAATTATTTAATATATTAAACAGTGCTTCCTTTGCCATATCTGTTGTAGGACGGACCGGTAATTTTTTTGGTGCGGTAATTCTTCTTCCTTTAAATTCTCCTGATATTATTCGCATTGTAAGCTTTTTATAAGTGTGAAATCTGAATAACTATTTACTGGTGTTTCAGAGTAATGGTAAGTGTCTAAGCGTTTTCCAAATGTAATATAACGAATGTACTTGTAGGCGATGGTGTATAAATCGTCGTTTTCAATTATAGCTCCTAAAAGTATCGTTTTAATAGTTTCTGGATTGAGTTGTAGTTGTTCGGTAGTGAATAATACGTAATAAATAAAATCTTCTGGCGTCGTGTATTCGAACGTGTTGTAGAGCACTAAATCGCCTTTTGTGACGGCTACTAACTGAAAATGGGTTTTCGAGACGTGTATATATAATTTCGAATCGTTAGCATTTGCTTCAGCATTTAAAATAGCTTCCACCAAAACGGTAGAGTAGTGCTTGAATGTAAAACTGCCAAATTTATCGTAAATATAGTTGTTGATATTTACATAAGGTAAATACACATTTACGCTATCGTTTATAGCAACAGTATCGAAAGTGATGTAATCTGTTTTTAATATTTTGATATTTAATTTTAAATAATCGACTAAAGCATCTTCATTAAAAAGCGCTTTTGGGACTAAAGTCGACCAATCATTTTCGTGAATGATAGTGATTTTATAAAAGGAATCTTTTAAAGCGTCTTCGGTTTCAAATTGCGTTTTAAGTGTCTCTAATAATTCATCTGGCGTTTGCTTTTTAGAGGCGCTGAAATGCTTTAAATGAATAATAGTATTTGTATCTGTGTTAAGAATACAAAAAGAAAGTCCATTCAAACCAAGTTGAATGGACAGTTCTTTAGTATGTATTTCGTTTAAAGAATTACTATTTTGTGTCATAAACTTTTGGCCAGTTACCATTAGTTTTTACTTGGTCCATAGAACCAACACGTATAGTATTTCCATTAATTTCTTCAACAGAATTTACTTGGTTTTCTTGAATGATGTAATCTCTTTGCTGATCGTGTAAAATGTCGCTTTTTAAGATAGACGCTTCAAAAACTGCTATTTTTTCACCGACATCTCCAAGCTCACCCGCTTCTAATTTAAATTTAGTACCTTCTTTTGCAAAAGGAACATTCATCATAGTTTTAAAACGTTCAGAAGATTTAAATAAAGAATCTTTTACACTAACAAAACCAAGTGTATCGATAATTCTAATATCTTTTTTCATTTCCACTCCACGATATAGTTTCGTTAATTCTTCGTCTATTATAGTAGAATCTCTACGCTCAATAATAGCATATTGCCCTGTTTCTATAAAGTGTACTAAACTATCGAAGTTATCTGTAAACTTTCCATTAACTTCATTATACGCTAATTCAGAATCTCTAATGTCTACTAGTTTCTCAATAACTTTAACATAACGCTTCTCTTTTACTTGGTTAAATAAAATAGGATTGTAGACCGACATAAAAGTTAAGTACCCTAAATAAGCTATTAGTACCCAAAGGACTATTGTTATAACTGGTTTAATTTTAATTGGTACATACTTATCTATTAGCCAGACTAAGCCAATAGTTACGAGTATTGCAGCGATTGCAATAAGAACAAATGTTATCATAATGATTCTGTTAAATTTAATTAATGATCTACGCAAATCTACAATTTTTTTTTATTCGTAAAAACCAATAAGACTAAAAATCATTATATCTTTGAAGAAAAGCATAAAAAAGAGATCTTTAAATGACCAATTCTGAATTTTATTCCCTTATAAAACAACAATTTCCGTTCGAACCAACTGCTAAACAAGATATTTTATTATTACAGCTTTCTAATTTTATTTTTAATGAGAATTCTGAAGAAGTCTTTTTACTTAAAGGGTACGCCGGAACAGGAAAAACAACAATTGTAGGAACGATAGTAAATAACTTGTCGAAAGCTAATAAAAGTGCGGTATTAATGGCGCCTACTGGGCGTGCGGCAAAAGTGATTTCTAATTATTCTAAGAAAGAAGCGTTTACTATTCATAAAAAAATATACTTTCCGAAGAAAGAAAAAGGCGGTGGTGTAAAATTTGTATTACAACCCAACAAACATAAAAACACCTTATTTATTGTCGATGAAGCATCTATGATCCCGGATACTCCCGGTGATTCTAAATTATTTGAAAACGGATCGTTGCTGGACGATTTAATGCAATATGTGTATTCTGGCCATAACTGTAAATTACTTTTAATAGGCGATACCGCTCAATTGCCACCGGTAAAGCTAGATTTAAGTCCGGCGCTAGACGAGAACACTCTAAGTCTTAACTATAATAAAGACGTCACAAAAATGGAACTTGACGAAGTGATGCGGCAAGGTCAAGATTCTGGAATTCTAGAAAATGCTACCGAAATTAGAGAGGTTATTGCTAGTAATTTTTTCGAAAGCTTTAAATTTAACCTTAAAGGGTTTAAAGATATAGTAAGATTAACTGATGGTTACGAGATACTTGACGCTATAAATGATTCTTACAGTACTTTAGGTAATGAGGAAATGGCAATTATTGTGCGAAGTAATAAGCGGGCCAATTTGTATAATCAGCAAATACGAAGTCGTATTTTATTTAATGAAAACGAGTTGTCGTCTGGCGATTATTTAATGGTGGTTAAAAATAATTATTTCTGGCTAAAACCTACAACAGAGGCTGGCTTTATTGCCAATGGTGATATTATTGAAATATTAGAAATCTTTAGTATTAAAGAACTCTATGGTTTTCGTTTTGCGGAAGTAAAAGTAAGAATGGTGGATTACCCTAATATGCAACCCTTTGAAACTGTTTTATTATTAGATACTATAGATGCTGAAACCCCCTCACTGCCTTACGAAGATTCTAACCGGTTGTACCAAGAAGTGCAAAAAGACTACGAGGACGAAACCAGTAATTATAAAAAGTTTTTAAAAATTAAAGGCAATCCACATTTCAATGCCTTACAAGTGAAATTCTCTTACGCTATAACGTGTCATAAATCTCAAGGTGGACAATGGAATACGGTGTTTGTTGAACAGCCTTATTTACCAAATGGTATCGATAAAGATTATATGCGTTGGTTATATACGGCCGTAACGCGTGCTCAGGAAAAACTGTATTTAATAGGTTTTAAGGACGATTTTTTTATTGAAGAGTAAACTGTGGAATACAGACTTTCCTGGTCTGGTGTGCCGCGCACTCTTTTAAACGCTAAATCAGGTTATTATATAACAGAGCACTTATTTGTTTATTTTAGAAGCTCAATCTTAAAAGCTATGTTATAACAGCGTGGGCCTTTTTAGTGTTGGTTTAGAAATCGGTTTTTTAGTAGCTGTCGATTTTCGCGGTTTTACACTTATTATCTATGCTAAGTTTGGCGGGTTATACCGTTATTTTGATAAGTAATGATTCTTGGCAATGGATTGGAAGTTTGCCTGCAGTATTAATTTTCGGGGAAGTGACTATTATTGATTTTTCCTTTTAAGTTTTATGAAAATTTTAAACGCCGTAAGGCTAGAATAGTCTATAAAATATCCTATTTTTGAAAAAGCAGATTTTGTTAAGAAAAGGCTACATATTTTAAAATTTTATACCATTTGATGAAAATAATTGCAATGATTCCTGCGCGCTATAAAGCCTCTCGTTTTCCTGCTAAATTAATGCAAGATTTAGGAGGCAAACCTGTTATTACGCGTACTTACGAAGCTACAGTAAACACTAATTTGTTTGATGATGTTATTGTGGTAACAGACAGTGATATTATTTATAACGAAATTATAAATACTGGAGGAAAAGCAGTAATGAGTAAGAAAGAACACGAATGTGGAAGCGATCGCATTGCTGAAGCTATCGAATTTATGGATGTAGATATTGTGGTGAATGTGCAAGGTGATGAACCTTTTACAGAAATTGAATCGTTAAAAAAATTAATCAACGTTTTTAAAAAGGATAGCGAAAAAGCTATTGATTTAGCCTCTTTAATGGTCCATATTACAGACGAATACGAAATTAAAGACCCCAATACGGTTAAGGTTATTGTAGATCAACAAAGCTTTGCACTGTATTTTTCGCGAAGTCCAATTCCTTATGCTAGAGATAAAGAAGTGGCTGTAAAGTATTTTAAACATAAAGGTGTTTATGCGTTTAGAAAAGAGGCATTAATGGACTTTTATCGTCTGCCAATGTTAACTCTAGAAGCTTCAGAAAAGATTGAATGCATTCGATATTTAGAATACGGTAAACGTATTAAAATGGTGGAAACAAATGTTCAAGGTGTAGAAATTGATACGCCAGAAGATTTAGAAAGAGCAAAAAAACTTTGGAAATAGACTATAAAAACATAAAAGTTATTGGTTTTGATGCAGACGATACCCTTTGGGTAAACGAGACGTATTTTCGAGAAGCAGAAAATGAGTTTTGCAAACTATTAAGTAATTTCGAGACCTTTAATAAAATAGATCATGAACTGGCTATAAAGCACATGCAACATTTGTCTCTTTACGGCTATGGCGTAAAAGGTTTTATGTTGTCTATGGTAGAAGTCGCTTTAGAATTATCGAACAACACGGTGTCTAGCAAAACTATTAATCAGATTTTAGACATTGGTAAAGAGATGTTAAATAAGCCGGTAGAGCTACTAGACGATGTCGAATTGGTATTAAAAGAATTATCGAAAAAATACAAACTAATAGTGGCCACCAAAGGTGATTTATTAGATCAAGAGCGCAAATTAGAAAAATCAGGATTGTTAGACTATTTTCATCATATAGAAGTATTAAGTGATAAAAAAGAAGCAAACTATTCGAAGTTATTAAATCATTTAGACATTAAACCATCGGAGTTTTTAATGATAGGAAATTCATTAAAATCTGATATTTTACCGTTAGTTAATATAAAAGCGAATGCTATTCATATTCCATTTCATACCACTTGGATTCATGAACAAGTAAAAGCATCTGAGACTAACGGCAAAGTCTATAAAACGATTAATACACTCAAGGAATTAACGGAGCTATTAAATTAAAATGCTGCACCGGTCTTTTAAAAAAATAGTTTACACGAATGTTTAGACAAAAAAAGTATATAAATTAAGAGTTAATGAGTTATAAAAATTTCCCTATGGTTTCCAAAGTGATCTTTGGACGCGGCTGTTTTAACCAGCTAGCAGATATTTTAAGTCCAAGGCGTTTAAATACAAAAGCACCATTTATATTCTTTGTGGATGACGTATTTAAAGGAAATTCGTGGTTAACCTCTCGAATTCCATTATCGTACGACGATAAATTAGTTTACGTTTCTACTAAAGAAGAGCCTAAAACCTCTCAGATAGATCAGTTGGTAGAAGATATTATACTAACGTATAAAGAACGCCCTTCTGGAATAATTGGAATAGGTGGTGGTAGCGTTTTAGATATTGCAAAAGCGGTGGCTATTATGCTTAATAATGATGGGGAATCTAAAGATTATCAAGGCTGGGATTTAGTAAATACGGAAGCCGTTTATCACGTTGGTATTCCTACTATTTCAGGAACAGGAGCAGAAGTATCTCGCACCACTATTTTAACTGGACCAGAACGCAAATTAGGAATTAATAGTGATTTCACGCCGTTCGATCAAGTTCTTTTAGATCCAGAATTAACTAAAGATGTACCAAAAGACCAATGGTTTTATACCGGTATGGATTGTTTCGTGCATTGTATCGAATCGCTTAACGGAACGTATTTAAATGCGTTTAGTAAAAGTTATGGTGAAAAGGCTTTAGAGTTATGTAAAGAAATTTTTATTGATAACGATTGTACTGATGAGGAATCGCAAGATAAATTAATGATGGCAAGCTGGCACGGTGGGATGAGTATAGCCTACTCCCAAGTTGGTGTTGCGCACGCGATGAGTTATGGATTATCTTACTTATTAGGTATAAAACACGGTATTGGAAATTGTATTGTTTTCGATCATTTAGAAGACTATTACCCGGAAGGTGTAGCACTTTTTAAAGTAATGAAGAAAAAACATAATATTACATTACCTCAATGTATTTGTGCAAACTTGTCTGACGAAGAATTTGATATCATGATAGATGTAGCCTTGAGTTTAGAGCCATTATGGGAAAATGCGATTGGCAAACAATGGAAAAAAATAATTACGAAAGAGAAATTAAAAGCGTTATATTTAAAAATGTAATATGCGTAAACTAGCTCTATTTTTATACTTCAAAGTTTTTGGTTGGCAAATAGTTGGTAATAAAAACTTTTCGAAGGATACAGTAAAAAAAGCAGTTATTATAGCTGCGCCACACACTAGTTTTTACGATTTTTTTGTAGGAATCTGCCTAAGAAAAATAGTCAATGTAAAAACAAATTTTATAGGTAAAAAGGAATTATTTAGGTGGCCTTTAGGTTTGTATTTTAAGTCTGTTGGAGGCGTTGCTTTAGACAGAACGCCAGGTCAAAATAAAGTGCAAGCGATTGCTTTATTGTTTAAAAATAAAAGAGAATTTAGATTAACATTAGCTCCTGAAGGTACTCGGGGCAAAGTTAAAGAATGGAAAACAGGCTTTTACTATATTGCCAAAGAAGCCAATGTGCCAATTATTATGTTTACTTTAGATTTTAAAAATAAACAAAATAAAATTTCAGAACCGTTTTATCCAACTCACGACAGTACTGCCGATCTGGCTTGTATTAGAAGTTTCTTTAAAGATGTTGTGGGTAAGGTGCCAGACTACTCTTAAACTATATATATATCTTTAATTGTTTAAAGCCAATGAGATAAAACTATCTGGAACGGGTGGTAATAAGGTAATTGTGTTTAATGAATATTTACTTTCAATTTCGGGATTAGTAGTATACAAATACTAATTTTAAACGAATATTTAGGCCATAAAAAAAGCTATCTACGAAAGATAGCCTTCTTTTAAGTATTTTAAACTGATTTAGATAACAAGTTAATCAGCACTATTTTCTTCCATAGTGTGATACACGTTTTGCACGTCATCATCTTCTTCAATTTTTTCTAACAGTTTTTCGACATCTGCCGCTTCATCAGGAGTTATTTTTTTTGTCACTTGAGGAATACGTTCAAAACCTGAAGATAATATTTCAATACTGCGCGATTCTAATTCCGCTTGAATTGCTCCAAAACTTTCAAAGGGCGCATAAATTAAAATACCATCGTCATCAGCAAAGACCTCTTCAGCACCAAAATCTATAAATTCTAATTCTAATTCTTCAGGATCTAAACCTTCAGCATCAATTCTAAAATTACACGTATGGTCGAACATAAAAACGACCGAACCTGAAGTTCCTAAACTCCCGTCGCACTTGTTAAAATAACTACGCACGTTAGCTACAGTTCTTGTGTTATTATCGGTTGCTGTTTCTACTAATATGGCGATACCGTGTGGCGCATACCCCTCAAAAACAATTTCTTTATAATCACCTAGACTTTTGTCGCTCGCTCGTTTTATAGCGCGCTCCACGTTGTCTTTAGGCATATTTATCGCTTTCGCATTTTGTATTATCGCTCTAAGCCTTGAATTGCTGTCTGGATCTGGGCCTCCTTCTTTAACAGCCATTACAATATCTTTTCCAATGCGTGTAAAGGCCTTACTCATTGCAGACCAACGCTTCATTTTACGTGCTTTACGAAATTCAAAAGCTCTTCCCATAGTATTTGTTTTATATTTTCTGTTTAGAAAATAGTATTTAATTAATGTTACACAAATTTAAAAATAAATATGAACTGCCTTCGTCTTTTCTTATAAACTAAGTAATAAAAGTGTGTAAAAATCGATTTAAAAGAGTTTTACAACGTCATCTGTTAACGCTATAGTTTCATATTATAGTCGGTTCTATAATGCATTTACCATAGTTTGTAAAAGCTAGATAATTTAACAACGTACATTTTAATTGTTGTCCTTAAATTATAAATTAGACAAAAACCGGATCGCGATTGCGCCCGAACTGATAAATCACAGTATTTAATTCTTTTAATATTAAAGTTTAAAGTCCATGTACGTAAGGACTATCCTTAAATTATTCCTCTTCTTCTTCTTCAACAATCAATTCAATGGCTTCTGCTAATTTAAAATCTTTTAAAGTCACACCATCAACGTCGTGAGTATTTAAAGAAATTTTAAGCACATTATAAACATTAGTCCATTCCGGATGATGGTTTAAAGCTTCACATTCAAAAGCAATTCTGCTCATTGCGCTAAAGCAATCTTTAAAGTTTTCGAATTCGAATTCTGCGTGAATAGCATTATCGTGATATTCCCATTCTGGAAGGCGTATTAATCGTTTTTCAATATCTTCTTCTGATAATTTTGACATAATAGATGTGTTTTTTGTAAGGTGAATATGTGCTAATAAAATTACGTTATTTTAAATGAAATCGGTTGTATTTTATACCTTTTTAACTGTAGTTATAAAATGAATGACACCTTAAATTTTAATAGTCCAACTCTTCTAAAATTAGAGTGCTCTCTAACTGAAGGTGTTTTGGAAGCGTGTTGCTTTTGGCTAAAATGGCTAAATATCTGTTATCGTTGGTGGTAAAAACCTGTTTAATTAGTGGCCTATTTACGCCTAAAGCCTCAATAATCTCTTTTGTAAAGTCGTCGTGATGCACCAAATCGGTGCTTCCTAAATGAAATACGCCATATTTATTTTGGTTTATGATATAATGAATCTGTTGGGTTACTTTAGTATCGGTGGTAACATTCATTATTAAATTGGGAAATACTTCTACCGGAAGTCCTTCTTTTACAAACGCTTTAATTTCTTTAATTCGCGGTGATTGCGCTCCAAAAACCATTGGCAATCGTAAAATTGCTACTTGATGAATAGGCAAACGCAGCAGCATATTTTCAATTTTTATTTTAAAATGACCATACGAGCTGTGACTTAGTGTTTTGTCTAATTCGTAACTAGGGAATTTACTGTAAGCATCAAAAACATTGGCAGACGATAAATAAATAAGTTTAGCATCGCTAACTATAAGATATTCTGCGATATGGTGGTGCGCAATAATCTGGGCTGAGAAATTGCCGCGTAGCGCCGAAATTATAATAGTAGGCTGTACGGCTTCTAAGATTTCGAAGATATCATCCTCTTCAAAATTATATTGAAAATAATGTTGATTTTTATCGTAGCTATAATTGTCCGTTCGGTAGGTTCCAAACGTTTTAAAATAGGGGCATAGTTCCTTATAGATGGCTTCACCTATAAAGCCGCTGGCGCCTAGAATTAAAATTCTATGTTTGGTATTTCTTTTTATCATTACCCGTTTAACGTTTAAAAAATAGATAAATTGGTTTGCGAAGTAAATTGCTCTAAGGCTTGCATTCCTATTAACGAGTTGCCTCTAGGATTTAATCCTGGTGCCCAAGTAGAAATTATAAAATTATTGGGTAATAGGGCAACGATACCGCCACCAACACCACTTTTTCCTGGTAATCCTACCTCGAAAGCAAATTCACCGGCCTCGTCATAAAACCCGCACGTAAGCATAATTGCATTGATACGTTTGGCTTGCTTTTTAGTAATATGTTTTTTACCCTTCATACATTTTCCACCGTTGGCGAATAAATAAAAGGCTTTAGAGAGTTGCGCGCAACTCATTTCTAGAGAACATTGATGAAAATAAAAATCTAGAACGTCCTCAACTTTGTTATTTAAATTATTGAAGGATTTTAAAAGATAAGCGGCAGCAAAGTTGTTAAAGCCTGTACTTTCTTCAGAATCGGCTACCTTAAAATTATATTTTATGGTTTGATCGTTAGTTATATCGCGAACATAGTTTAAAAAATCTTCTTTCGGGTTTTCTAAGTGTGAAACTAAAATATCTGCAATTACCAGAGCTCCAGAGTTTATTAGAGGGTTTCTAGGAATCCCGTTTTCTAGCTCTAATAAGGATAAATGGTTAAAAGGATTTCCTGAAGGTTCCACATCAACACGTTCCCATATTTTATTGTCCTCGTAAGCAATAGCTTTGGAAAGGGCTAATACTTTAGAAATACTTTGTATGGAAAAGGGCGTAAAAGCATCGCCGGCAGAAAACGATCTGCCGTCGACGTGTTGCATAAATAGTCCAAGGGTATTCACATCCTTTTTCGACAACTCGGGAATGTAAGAGGCCACAATACCTTTTACTTCTTCCGCTTTTAAATCGTCGTGTATGCTATTTAATATACCTTGAAAATCTACCATAACTTATCTTTTATGCTTTGTAAAACGGTGGTTTTACTATGGTTGCAGGAATGGCCTTTTTTCTAATTTGTATGTATATTTTTGTACCTGTTGTAGCGAGTTCTGTTGGTACGTAGCCTAAACCAATACCCTTACCTAAACTAGGAGACATTGTTCCAGAAGTTACTATACCAATAGCTTTACCATCTGCGTCAACAATCTCATAATCGTGTCTTGGAATACCGCGCTCATCTAATTCGAAAGCGATTAACTTACGTTTTGGTCCGCGTTCTTTTTCGGCTTTTAAAGCTTTAGAATTTGTAAACTCTTTAGTAAACTTAGTAATCCAACCTAAACCAGCTTCTATAGGAGAGGTGGTGTCACTTATATCATTTCCGTAAAGGCAATATCCCATTTCTAAACGCAACGTGTCACGGGCAGCTAAACCAGTTGGTTTTGCACCAGCTTCAGTTACTTTATCCCAAATTTGTTTTACTTCAGTATTTTTACAATAAATTTCGAATCCGCCACTTCCAGTATACCCTGTTGCCGAAATAATGACATCGTCAACACCTGCAAAAACGCCAACTTCAAAGTTGTAAAACTTTATAGCCGATAAATCGTGATTTGTTAAGGGTTGCATTTTTTCGACAGCATTAGGCCCTTGAATAGCTAGTAAAGAATAGTCTTCGCTTAAATCGCGAAGTGTTGCACCAACATCGTTTTTAGACGCGATCCAGTTCCAATCCTTTTCAATATTACTCGCATTTACTACTAATAAATATTGATCTTCTTTTAATTTGTAAATAAGTAAATCGTCTACCACACCGCCGTCATCATTTGGTAAACACGTATATTGCGCTTTCCCAACCTTTAATTTAGAAGCATCATTACTACATACTTTTTGTAATAAATCTAAAGCGTGTTCGCCTTCAACTAAAAATTCACCCATATGCGAAACATCAAAAACACCACAGTCTTTTCTAACTGCTTCGTGTTCGATATTTACACCGTCGTATTGTACAGGCATATTATAACCAGCAAAAGGAACCATTTTAGCTCCAAGAGCCTCGTGAGTAGATGATAATGCAGTATTTTTCATAGGTATAAGCTTAAAGTGCTATTTTGTTATTAAAATGTGATTGATTTTTGCCAAAGGTATCGAAAATTATTCGTTTTCGTAAAACGACTTAGGCATTAAAACGGTGTTACACTTATTTCTTTTGCTTTTTACTGAAGGGCTTATAATAATTCGAAAAAATTGCGTTTCCCTATTTTTATTTTAAGTTCTTTTTTGAGTTTAATTGTTGTAAACGGTGCTTTTATTTTTTCGTTATTTATCTGAACAGCTCCGCTTTCTATTAACGTCGAATGGCAGAATTGGATAATTCGCTTTTTAAGGCTTTACATATATCTAAAAGAGTTATAACGTTTGAAGCTAATTTTAAAGCTATAATTGAAACAGGTTCAAAAATTTTCTCATTAAACCCTCTATTTTGAAACTGATTTTCGAAAAACAGTTCTGCAGCCGTTGCTTCCGATTCATTATATTACTGACTTATTATATTTTTCGCAATGTGTTTTTTTAGAGTCATCGGGTTTGTTCCTGCGCTTATGTCTTTTAAAAATAATGCTTTCTTAACCTCTGAAAAACCTGTAGCAAGCTGTAAAAACTCTGGGATTAAATCGTCTGGCATTGATAAAGTTTTTCCAAACATATCATTGGGAGAATCTATTAATCCTATTATATTGTTTTAGGATTTACTCATTTTCTCTTTACCGTCTAAACCGCGTAGTAACGGCATACACATTACAATTTGTGGTTCTAAATTGTGGCTTTCTTGAAGCTGTCTTCCCATTGTGCAGTTAAAAAGCTGATCGGTGCCGCCCATTTCAATATCGCAGTGTAATTGTACAGAATCGTAACCTTGTAAAATAGGGTATACCATTTCGTGCATTGCGATGGGTGTGTTTTCGTTGTAGCGTTTGTTAAAATCTTTTCGGTGTATTATTTGGGTAACAGTCACTTTAGAAAGGAGTTGAATGACATCAGAAAATGAAAGTGCATCTAACCAATCCGAATTATAAACAATTTCGGTCTTATCGATGTCTAAAATCTTAGATAACTGATTAATGTATGTTTCAGCATTGAATTTAATGGCTTCGATACTTAACGGCTTCCTACTTTTATTTTTACCTGTAGGGTCTCCAATTCGCGCGGTAAAACTTCCCACCAAAATAATAACCTGATGGCCCTGATCTTGAAATTGTTTCAGCTTTTTCAATACCACTGTATGACCCAAATGCAAATCGGGTGCAGTAGGGTCAAAGCCTAGTTTAATTTTTAACGGACGCTGTTCCTTTTTAGATTGTAATAGTTTGTTTTTCAAACCATTTACAGGTAGTGTAATTTCTACGTTTTATTGTAAATTTTTAAGTGTTTGCATAATTTTTTGCATAAAAAAAGCCCGAACAAATTGCTCGGGCTTTACGGGTTATATAAATACTATTAGTTTATTTTAAACAATTATTGTTTTTAAATTTTAGCATATAATTCCTTAGCCACTCTATTATGATAATAGGTGCTGAAAAAAGGAAGACGTAATATGTTATTTAAAAATTTCATTTAGAAACGAATCGTTTAAAGTTTTGTTAAACAATTAATTAAAATCATTACGTCCTTAATTTATTTCTCTTTTCAAAACTACAAAACACAAAGTTTTGAGTCGTATTAAATGGCGTGGTATGATCTTCAGTTTTACAATTTAATTTACTGAAATCTCCCTTAAAAGTGTGCTCTAAAGTATTTTCTGAATATTGTGAAATAGCTAAACCGCTACATTTTTCAGGACCATTCTCAGAGAATGTACCGAGTATCATAAAACCAGAGACGGCATTCTTAGTGAGTTCTATGTAGCAATTAATAGCCTCGGGTGTTGTTAAAAAATGAAATGCTGCACGGTCGTGCCAAATATCATAAGTAGTATTTGGTTTAAAATTAATGATATCACTAACTACCCAATTCACCAATTCTGCACGATCGCCTAATCTTGCTTTTGCTTTATCTATCGCTTTTTTAGAAATATCGAGTACCGTAATATTTTTGTAACCGTCGTCTAGCAAACAATCTACGAGTTTACTGTCACCACCACCAATATCTATAATTTTTGCTGTTTTTTCTGCGTTAAGTGACGCTATAAAATCTAACGAGGTTCTTGGGATTTCCTGGGTCCAACTCACTTGCTCAGGTGTTTTCGTTTTGTATACTGTTTCCCAATGTTCTTTTTTATCTATAGTCATTTTAAGTAAATTTAATCTGTTTGGATAGTCAAAGTTAAAGGTTTTTTAGGAGGTGGCGGTTATTCAAGGCGTAGTGCTTTACTTCTTCTTAAAGAAATTATAAATGGTATTAAACTAAAGTTAAACCGTTAAAAAGAATAGCATTAAGTAATTTATAATAGTAAATTGATCTTATGGAAAATATATTAGTAGCTGGTGCCAATGGTACCACAGGAAAAAAAATAGTACACTTATTAAAGGAATCGCAATATTTTAACCCTGTTGCAATGGTTAGAAAAGAAGAGCAAAAAGCCTATTTTGAAGGACACAATATCGAGTCGGTTTTAGCTGATTTGGAAGACGATGTCACGCCAGCTTTCAAAACCAAAAGTAAAATTGATAAAGTTGTTTTTGCTGCTGGTTCTGGAGGAAAAAAAGTAGTTGAAGTCGATCAAGAAGGAGCAAAAAAACTTATTGATGCTTCCAATAAAAATAGCATAAGAAAATTTGTGATGTTAAGTTCTATGGGAGTAGATAATCCAGAAGAAATGTCAGAATTAAAGGACTATTTAAAAGCAAAACAGAATGCAGACGAACACTTGAAAAATAGTGGTTTGAATTATAGTATTGTGCGTCCGGGGTCTTTAACAAACGAAAAACCTTCAAATGAAATTGAACTAGAAGCTAAGCTAAATAAAAGAGGCGAAATTAGTAGAGATGATGTTGCGCAAACCATAGTCAGAACTCTAAATGATGATGTCGCTAATAAGGCCACCTTTGAAATCATAAAAGGGAATACTTTAATAGGAAAAGCGTTAGATAAAATTTCTAAAATTGATGCATAACTAATGCGACAATAAAAATGATTTAAATGCTTCGTAGCTGCCAATTTTGGTGGCTACTTTTGTTTTTGACAATACCGCTTTAATTTGAGGAGGTAACTCTTGTTTTTTTCCAATAACAGCTTCCACAACGTCTAAGAATTTTGTAGGATGTGCTGTTTCTAAAAATACGCAATGCACGTTTGTGTTATTTTTTAAATACGCTTTACAGCCTAAATAACCAACAGCTCCGTGCGGATCGGCTACATAATTGTATTTGGTATATAATTCTTTTAGGGCGATTTTGGTGTCTTCGTCGGTAAAACTGAAAGACGATAAGTTTTGTTTTAATGTTTCAAAATCGTGATTATAAATTTCTTGAATACGAATAAAGTTACTCGGGTTTCCAACATCCATTGCATTACTAATAGTTTGCACAGACGGTTTTGAGTTGTAATTCTTAGTTTTTAAATAGTTTGTAACACTGTTGTTAGCATTATTAGCTGCAATAAAATGAGAGACAGGTAAGCCTAATTGTTGCGCCATCATTCCAGCACAACTATTCCCAAAATTTCCACTGGGAATAGAGAATACTATGTTTTTATCTGTTTTATTTAGTGTTTTATAGGCAAACATAAAGTAAAACAACTGCGGTAACCAGCGCGCAACGTTGATAGAATTGGCCGAAGTCAGTGACATAGTCTCTGTAATATCCGAATCTAAAAAAGCACGTTTTACCATCTCTTGACAGTCATCAAAAACGCCATCGACTTCTAACGCAGTAATATTTTGACCTAAAGTGGTGAGTTGTTTTTCTTGAATATCACTCACTTTCCCACTCGGGTATAAAATAACAACATTCACGCCTTTTACTCCTAAAAACCCATTTGCAACCGCACCTCCTGTGTCACCAGAAGTGGCCACTAGCACAGTGATTTCTTTAGTATTATTGGTGTTAAAATAAGCCAAACATCGCGCCATAAATCGAGCACCGACATCTTTAAAAGCCATCGTGGGGCCGTGAAATAATTCTAAAGTTGAAATAGTTTTATCAAACGTTACGATAGGAAAATCAAAAGAAAGCGTCTCTTGGATAATCGTTTTTAAAACGGTTTCGGGTATATCTGGTGTTACAAATTGTTTAATGGCTTCAAATGCTATCTCTTCATTGGAATACTGGCTGATGTTTTTAAAGAAATCTTTTGGTAATGGAGTGGTTTTTTCTGGAAAATACAAACCTTTATCTGGGGCTAGCCCTTTAATAACAGCCTCTTTAAAGCTTACTTTTTTAGCTTTTCTATTGAGTGAATAGTATTTCATATTATAATATTTTGATTCCTGTCGGGTTAATTTTTGAAACATAAGTAGTAAAAGTGATTCCTGCTCTAAAATAGATGTCACGCATCACTTTTTCCACATTTTTAGCCATTTCTAAACCTTCGCTTAATGCAAAAACAGAAGGTCCAGAGCCTGAAATACCGCAACCTAAAGCACCTATTCTAAGAGTCTGTTTTTTTACAGTATCAAAGTGGGGGATTAACGTTTTACGGTATGGTTCGATAACGACATCCTGTAACGCAGAACTTAATAATTGGTAATTATTGGTATGTAAAGCGTGAACCAAACTTCCTACATTTGCCCATTGGGTGATCGCTGTTTTTAACGGAATCTGGTCTGGTAAAATCGATCGGGCATGGCGTGTTTTAATTTCAATTTCTGGATGAATGATTGTCGCGTAAAGAGCTGCTGGTGTTGGTAATTTTAAAATAGAAATGGGGTTACAAGATTTTACTAAGGTAAATCCGCCAAACAGAGCAGGAGCAATATTATCGGCGTGTTCTGCTCCGCTGGCAAGCGCTTCACCTTTCATTGCAAAAGCTGTTAATTGATGTGTATTGTAGGGTTTACCTAGTAATTCGTTGATGGCAAAAACGCTCCCCGACGCACTAGCAGAACTACTGCCAATTCCGCTACCAGGTTTTATCTTTTTATAGATTTCAATCTCAAAACCAAAATTAGGTTTTGCCTCTTCTAATAAAGCTAAAGCTGAAACTCCAGCCACATTCTCTAACGGATTTAACGGCAAATCGTAACCTTCAATTTTGGTAATACGAATACCTTTTTGGGGCGTTTTTTTTATAATCATTTCATCACCAATATTGTCTAAGCAAAACCCTAAAACATCAAAACCACAAGAAACATTGGCTACTGTAGCGGGCGAAAAAATTTTTATTTCGTTTCTCATCTGTTTAATTTAGTTGTTTCCAATTCTAATAATATCGGCAAATAAGCCAGAGGCCGTAACATCGGCGCCAGCTCCGGCACCCTTAATAATCATAGGTTGCTCTGGGTACCGTTGGGTGTAAAACATAACGATATTGTCTTTTCCCTCTAGGTTATAAAACGGATGCCCTATCGGAATTTCTTTCAATCCTACTTTTGCTTTTCCATTATTAAATTCGGCAACATATTTTAACTGGCAATCTTTGCTTTTAGCAGAAGCATACCACTTTTGAAAATGTGTTTCGTCTTCAATAAGTGTAGAATAAAAGTCATCTACCGTGTCACTTTTTAAATTATTTTGAGTTAAAAAAGAGTCATTTTTAATATCTTTCAAATCCATTTCGAAGCCACTTTCTCGTGCGAGAATTAATATTTTTCGAGCGACATCTACACCGCTTAAATCTATTCTAGGATCGGGTTCTGTATACCCTTCTAATTGTGCTTGCTTAACAACATCGTGAAATTTTGTGTTTTCATTAAAATTATTAAATACAAAGTTTAAACTTCCTGATAAAACAGCTTGAATACTCGTAATCTTATCTCCAGAAGCCATCAAGTTTCTTAGGGTATCGATTATTGGTAATCCTGCACCAACGTTGGTTTCAAATAAAAATGGTGCGTTGTATTTTAATGATAATAGCTTTAAAGAAGAGTAGCTTTTTTGAGAACTTGAACAGGCAATTTTATTACAAGCAACCACGGCAATACTTTCTTTTAAATAGTGCTCGTACAACTTAGAAACGTCTCTATTCGCCGTAATATCTATAAAAATGCTATTGCGTAAATTTAATAGTTTTACGGTGTCTAAAAAAGCAGTTAGTGTTGCTTTTTGTCCTTTTTGTAAATCTGCTTTCCAATTTTTTAACGACAAGCCTTCAGCATCAAATAACATCGTTCTAGAATTTGAAAGCCCTATAATACGCACATTAATTTTATGGTGTTTTAATAAATAAGATTTTTGCTGTTTAATTTGCTCCACTAAGCGTTCTCCCACATTGCCGACACCTATAATAAAAATATTTAATTGCTTAGTATTACTTTCAAAAAAGCGCTCGTGAACTACGTTTAGTGCTTTTTTTACATCTTTTTCAGCAATAACGGCCGATATATTTCTCTCGGAAGCTCCTTGAGCAATGGCTCTAATATTAATGTTGTTTTTACCTAATACGCTAAACATTTTACCACTTACACCTTGGTGATTTTTAATCTTATCACCCACAAGCGCAATAATTGATAATTCCTTTTCTACAAGAATAGGATCGATTTTATACGTTTTAATTTCGTATTCAAAAACTTCATTGATGGATTTTTTTGCCAAATCAACCTCATTTTCATCAATTCCGAAGCAAATAGAATGCTCTGAAGAGGCTTGAGTAATAAAAATAATATTGATTTTCTGATTTGCCAGTACTTCAAACAACCGTTTTGAAAACCCCGGTACGCCAACCATTCCATTACCTTGAAGCGTTAGTAGTGCGAGATTGTTAATATTTGTAATTCCTGTAGCTGGCGGTTTTTCTGTGCTATAATATTGAGAATCATTAGTGATTATTGTGCCTTTATTTTCAGGCTGTAAAGTGTTTTTTATATGAATGGGTATATTTAAAAACAAGACCGGTTGCACACTTGGCGGATATAGCACTTTAGCCCCAAAATGCGATAATTCCATTGCTTCTTGGTAAGAAATATAAGAAATAGGGTAGGCTTGCTTTACCAGTTTTGGGTTGGCCGTAAACATTCCGCTAACGTCTGTCCAAATTTCTAAGGTCTTTACTTTTAAAGCCGCAGCAACAATAGCTGCCGTATAGTCTGAGCCACCACGGCCTAAAGTGGTTATTTCGCTATGCTCAGATTTTGCAATAAACCCTGGTACAATGGTGATTTTTTGAGTAGCTGTTTTAAAATAGTTTAGAATATTTTTATTCGTTATTTCAAATTTAACTTCAGCCTTGGTGAAATTTGAATTGGTAACAATAAGTTCTTGCGCGTTTTTTCTGGCGACTTTATTTCCTTTTTTTTTCAATGCTTCAGTGATAATAAAAGAGGATAATAATTCTCCAAAACTCACTAGTTTATCTCCCGTTTGCGGCGATAATTCATTAATCAAATAAATGCCATCTAACAGTTTTTTTAAAGCGTCCAATTGACTAATCAGTTCTAGTTGAAACGTTTTGTTTTGTACTGATATCAATTCATCTGCAATTAATAGGTGCTTTTTTTTAATCTGTTCAAACACATTTTTGTAGTTAGCGTTTTTATCTTTTGCCAAATGACCCGCTTTTAATAAAGCGTCGGTAATACCACCAATAGCCGAAACTACACATATAATTTTACCGTTTCCCGTTTGTTTTTCGACAATTGAAATGACTTTATTTATATTTGTTGATGAACCTAAAGAGGTGCCTCCAAATTTTAAGACTTGCATAGGAAAGTGGTTTAGTTAGTTAATGGGGTATTGGTAGTTAAATAACTACAATTAGGCTGAAGTAAAATAAGTATAACCCTAATGGGTCAATGCCCCTTTATAATAGATATAGCCCGCAGAAATGGCCTCTTTAAAAGCGGTTATTAGAGACGTTAGTATTTTAGTTTTGTTAAACATTTTTCTGTGCTATGCCTTATAAATATATTACTTTTACTTTTAATTAGGTTAAAAATAATGATTTTTATAACCTTTATTAATTATAGGCAGATTGTCTAACCTTTTAAAAATCAAACGGAATGTTAATTTATAGACGATTATAGATGAAAATATTTACTAAAGATCAAATTTACGCTGGTGATGAGTTGACTGCTAAAAAACAAAACATAAGCGCAACCGATTTAATGGAACGTGCCGGAATTGAGATTTTTAATTGGTTGCATAGGCGTATGCAAGGTGCTCAAGTGCCTATTCACGTATTTTGTGGTATTGGTAATAATGGGGGAGATGGCTTGGTTGTGGCGCGACATTTAATTACTCACGGTTATAATGTGCACACCTATGTGGTTAATTGTAGTACTAAGCGTTCTAAAGATTTTTTAATTAATTACGATCGTATTAAAAATGTAACAAAAGAATGGCCAACATTATTAGATTGTAAAGAAGATTTTCCTGCAATAAATGAAAATGATATTATTGTAGATGCCGTGTTCGGCATAGGTATTAATAGGCCGGTAGGGGAATGGGTTAAAGGTTTGTTTAACCATTTTAAAGACTCTAAAGCTTATACGTTATCTGTAGATGTGCCTTCCGGATTACATACCGATCAAGTACCAAGTGATCCTGAAACTGTAGTTTCTGCTTCCCATACTTTAAGTTTTCAAACTCCAAAACTGGTGTTTTTCTTACCCGAAACAGCAAATTATACGGAACAGTGGGAAGTGTTAGATATAGGACTAGATCCTGGTTATTTAGTAGAAACACAAACAGAAGCCGAACTTATAGGGAAAAATGAAGTATTGCCGTTGTACAAGCCGCGAGAAAAATTCTCTCATAAAGGTACGTTTGGGCATAGTTTAATTATTGGTGGAAGTTATGGTAAAATAGGTGCTGTAACTTTGGCGAGTAAAGCAGCGTTGGTTTCTGGGGCAGGAAAAGTAACGGCCTATTTGCCAAAATGTGGTTATACCATTTTACAATCTAGTTTGCCAGAAGCGATGGTAATTACAGATGCTAATGAAGAATACCTTACTAATATTACATTCGATATCACCCCAACCGTTATTGGAATTGGGGTAGGGATGGGCACGGAAGAACGGACGATTAAAGCGTTTACTAAATTTTTAAAAACAACCAAAACACCTTTAGTAATTGATGCTGATGCGATTAATTGTTTAGCCAAAAGTAAGGAAACATTAAAATTGTTACCAGAATTTTCTGTGTTAACACCACATCCCAAAGAATTAGAACGTTTAATAGGGAAGTGGAGTGATGATTTTGATAAATTAAAGAAAACAAAAGCTTTTTCTAAAAAATACAATGTTATTATTGTTTTAAAAGGAGCAAACACCATTACGGTATATAAAGAAAAACTATTTGTTAATACCACAGGAAATCCGGGGTTAGCTACTGCAGGAACTGGAGATGTATTAACTGGTGTTATTACCGGACTAATATCTCAAGGTTACGAACCATTAATCGCTGCTATTTTTGGTGTGTATTTACACGGAAGAGCTGCCGACGTTATTATAGAAGATTTTGGCTACCAAAGTTTAACCGCAAGCGATGTTATAAACGGTATTGCTGAGGCGTATTTAGACTTATTCAGTTCGCCAGAACCTCAAGAAACTAAACCAACACAAGAGGATGAGACATCTAAGTCTAACGATAAAGGCCAACGTAAAAAATAGAAAGGACTCCTTAAAAGTCATAAAAAAAGCGAACTTAATAGTTCGCTTTTTTTGTATTATTTTATTTTGAAAGTTATATTTCTAAACTATCAAATAGATCAACTAACTTTTCGTCTGATGGTCTTGGAGCATCAGCGCTAACAATGTTTCCTGCAGGATCAATTAGTAAAAATCTAGGAATAGAATTAATTTTATAAGCTCTAATAAAATCAGATTGGAACGCTTTATCCGACATTAGTTGGATACCGCCTAATTCCTTTTCTTTCACCATTTCTTTCCATCCATCGTAGGCTAATTTAGCAGATTCTTCTGGAGTTTCAGCTCTATAACCACGACCATTATCTGTAGAAATACTAACAAATTCTATGTTTTTACCGTGGTATTCTTTTTCAAGTTTTTTAAGTGAAGGAATTTCTGCTTTACATGGCCCGCACCAAGTAGCCCAAATATCTACATATACAAATTTACCTTTTAAATCTTTTAAAGATGTTTTGCCGCCTTTAAAATTCTCGTAATTTACAAAGGTTGGCGATGGCGCTCCTTTAGGTAAATCTCTTTTTAAAGCAATCTTTTCTCCAACGTAACCTTTATAAAACTTAAGCATTGGCTTAACATTTTTAGTAGCAGTGTTGGTCAATGATGTGTCAATAGCTTTGTCAGCGTCGTAAAAGGCTAGGAGTTCCTTTTCTATTGCGCTCATTTTATTCTCTAATCCTAAAGAATCTAATTCTGCTAATTTATCAATGTCTAAAAGACGTTCTTCTAAAACTGATTTTTTAGCTAAAAAGTTGCTTTGTTCGGCACCATTTCCAGAATACTTCACGGTTTCATCAAACTTTTTTGTATCTAACGTTAAGTTTAAATCGTAACCATTTTTTAAATATGCTGCTGTTTGCTCGTTTCCATCATAAATGGAATAGAGACCAGTGTCAACCTTTAGAGTGTCAGAAAATGTTCCATCCTCATTCACTTTTATGGTTTTCGAAAACTCACGGTTTCTTACAACTATAGAATCACTACTTTTATCTGTGATTTTTCCTGAGAGTGTTACATAATCTTTGGGCGCTTCGTCTTTTTTTGTCCCTTCGTCTTTACACGCAACAATAGCTAATGCAGACATACATATTAAAAGTTTTTTCATTATTAGTTTATTTTAATTTTAATCAAAAATAGCAGAATAAAATTAGTATTAAATTATTAAGTTGAATTTATTTGCATAATATCTCTTGAATGATGACTTTTGACGGTTCAAAATAAATATATGGAAACAGTACATTATATATCTTCTGAAACCTTAGAGCTAACAACTTTAAGCACTATAATTTCCGAAGAAAAAACATTAGCATTATCTGAAGACTCTAAAAAGCGCATTGTTAATTGTAGAACCTATTTAGACGATAAATTAACTAAACAAGACAAGCCAATTTATGGTATAAACACAGGTTTTGGTTCTTTATATAATGTAGAAATTTCTAACGAAAACTTAACTAAATTACAAGAAAACTTAGTAATGTCTCACGCCTGCGGTACAGGAGATCGCGTTCCCGAAGCTGTGGTTAAACTAATGTTATTACTAAAAATACAATCGTTAAGTTACGGGTATTCTGGAATACAATTACAAACCGTAGAACGTTTGGTGGCTATGTATAACGCCTCTGTATTGCCCATTGTTTATACACAAGGTTCTTTAGGAGCCTCTGGAGACTTAGCGCCATTAGCACATTTATCGTTACCATTAATAGGAAAAGGAGAGGTGGTTTATAAGGGCGAAGAAATGACCTCGGAAGCGGTATTAAAAATATTGAATTGGGAACCTATTACCTTAAAATCTAAGGAAGGTTTAGCGTTATTAAATGGTACACAATTTATGAGTGCTTACGGCGTGTATTTACTTCTGAAGAGTTTTAAATTATCATATTTAGCCGATTTAATTGCGAGTGTTTCTATTGATGCTTTCGATGGCAGACTGGATCCTTTTAATGAGCTAATTCATTTGGTGCGACCGCATAACGGACAATTAAAAACGGCGGAAAGAATTAGAGAGTTTTTAAATGAAAGCGCTATTATTAATCAAGAGAAACAACACGTTCAAGATCCGTACTCATTTCGATGCATTCCACAAGTTCACGGGGCGACAAAAGACACTTTAGATTTTGTTTTAAAAACGTTTAAAACCGAAATTAATTCGGTAACCGATAACCCAAACATATTCTCTAAAGACGACGAAATTATTTCTGGTGGAAATTTTCACGGTCAGCCCCTGGCTTTAGCTTTAGATTATTTAAAGATAGCAATGGCCGAACTTGGTAACATTTCTGAACGTCGTATATTTCAATTAGTTTCCGGTTTAAGAGGTTTGCCCGTATTTTTAGTTAATAATCCGGGTTTAAATTCGGGGTTTATGATTCCGCAGTATACAGCCGCTAGTATTGTTAGTGCTAATAAGCAATTAGCAAGTCCGGCCAGTATAGATAGTATTGTTTCTAGTAACGGACAAGAAGACCACGTTAGTATGGGTGCAAATGCAGCAACACAAGCCTTTACTTTAATTAATAATGTAGAGCGTATTTTGGCTATTGAGTTATTTAATGCCTCACAAGCCTTAGCTTTTAGAAAGCCTTTACAGTCAAGCCCGTTTATTGAGCAATTATTAAGCTCATATAGAGTAGAAGTTCCGTTTATTGAAGAAGATGAAGTACTACATTACCCAATAGAAAATTCTATTATATTTTTACAGCAATTACAAATTGATACAGCAGAATTATTTTAAGTATGACTAAATAAATTAACGATATTCTTATCTATAAAAAACCTCTTTAAGTTATAAAGAGGTTTTTTTTGTTAGTTTGTTTCGTTAAGTAAATAATTGTTATAAATTAAAGTTGCCCAATTTTTGGCTTCGACAACACTGGTAAGTACTTTTAATGGTTTTTTTAAAAATAGACGCTCTATTTCAACGTTGCTTTCATTAAAATGATTCTGCGTAACAATACAGAACGCTAATAAGTTGGTTGCTTGCGATGTTCTTTTATAAATCAAAGGATCTACAGAGTAATTATTTTTCCTATCCGTTATGTAAACAAAGGGTTTATCCTGATAAAAATTTAAAATAACAGCGGTTATTTTTAAACTTAAATCTGACGTCAAAACAATACCTTCTTTTATTATAGAAACAACATAGTATTCATAAAAGGTAAGTTTGCAAAACTCCAAACTATTATTTTCAATTTTCATGAGCTAAATTTAATAAAAAAAGGCTTCAATTATAATAATTGAAGCCCTTTTTTTACCTAATGTAGTACTTAAGATTCAGTCGATTTTTTAGATTTTTCTATCACTATGCTAATCTCATTAGAGGTTTTATCTAAATCCATTTTAATGATGTCTCCCTCAGAAATATGAGATTTAATAATTTCTTCAGCCAAAGTATCTTCAACATATTTCTGTATTGCTCTTTTTAGAGGTCTAGCACCATACTGCTTGTCGAATCCTTTTTCTGCAATAAATTCCTTTGCAGCTGTAGATAACTCTAAAGTATAGCCCAAATCTTTAATACGAGACAATAATTTATCTAATTCTATATCTATAATCTTATTAATATCTTCTTTCTCTAGAGCATTAAATACGATAACGTCGTCGATTCTATTTAAAAATTCTGGAGCGAACGATTTTTTAAGAGCATTTTCTATTACTGATCGAGTATTGGCATCTTCTTGAGATTTTTGTGATGCTGTACCAAAACCAATACCTGCACCGAAATCTTTTATTTTTCTAGCACCAATGTTAGAGGTCATTATTATGATTGTATTTCTAAAATCAATTTTACGCCCTAAACTATCTGTTAAATAACCATCATCTAAAACTTGTAAAAGCATATTAAACACATCGGGATGTGCTTTTTCAATTTCATCCAACAGAATAACAGCGTATGGCTTACGTCTTACTTTTTCGGTTAGTTGACCACCTTCCTCATAACCTACGTATCCTGGAGGTGCTCCTACTAATCTAGAAATCGCAAATTTCTCCATATACTCACTCATATCAATTCTAATTAAAGAATCTTCACTGTCGAATAATTGTTGCGATAACACTTTTGCTAACTGCGTTTTACCAACACCAGTTTGTCCTAAAAATATAAATGAACCAATTGGTTTGTTGGGGTCTTTAAGTCCCGCACGATTACGCTGAATAGCTTTAACTACTTTGGCTACCGCATCTTCTTGACCAATAACACGACCTTTAATAAGTTCTGGTAATTGAGCCAATTTGTTACTTTCTGTTTGTGCAATACGATTTACAGGAATTCCTGTCATCATAGACACGACATCGGCAACGTTATCTTCGGTTACTGTTTCTTTATTTAGTTTGGTGTCTTCTTCCCATTTTTCTTGAGCGATACTTAACTCTTTTTCAAGACGTTTTTCGTCGTCTCTTAAACGCGCAGCCTCTTCGTACTTTTGCTTTTTAACAACCGTATTTTTAGTTTCTTTAACTTCTTCAAGTTGTTTTTCGAGTTCTAAAATTTTCTTTGGCACCACGATATTCGTAATATGCACACGCGATCCTGCTTCATCTAAAGCATCGATAGCTTTGTCTGGAAGGAAGCGCTCTGTCATATATCTACTCGTAAGTTTAACACACGCCTCAATAGCTTCGGGCGTGTACTCTACATTATGGTGTTCCTCGTATTTTTCTTTTATGTTATTAAGGATTTCTATGGTTTCCTCTTCGTTAGTAGGCTCGACAATTACTTTTTGAAAACGACGCTCTAAAGCACCATCTTTTTCAATATACTGTCTGTATTCATCTAAAGTTGTAGCTCCAATACATTGTATTTCTCCACGTGCTAAGGCTGGTTTAAACATATTTGAAGCGTCTAAGCTTCCGGTGGCTCCACCTGCGCCAACGATGGTATGAATTTCGTCGATAAACAAAATGACATCATCATTTTTTTCAAGCTCGTTCATTACGGCTTTCATACGTTCTTCAAACTGTCCTCTGTATTTTGTACCTGCTACTAAGCTGGCCAAATCTAGTGTTACGACACGCTTATTAAAAAGAATACGCGACACTTTTCGTTTTACAATTCTATTTGCTAAACCTTCAGCAATAGCCGATTTACCAACACCGGGCTCTCCAATTAATAAAGGGTTATTTTTTTTACGTCGCGATAGAATTTGAGACACGCGCTCAATTTCTTTTTCACGCCCCACCACTGGATCAAGTTTTCCTTCTTCAGCCATTGCTGTGAGGTCGCGCCCAAAATTATCTAAAACAGGTGTTTTAGACTTTTTATTCCCTTTATTAGGTGTCGGTGTATTAAAAATATCTTTAGAGTCGTTATCGTCGCTTGTATTGGCGTCATCATCTGGAAACGATTCTGCTTTTGGTTCTATGTAATTATCGTCGTTTGTTATCATAAACTTAAATTGTTCTTTAACGTTATCGTAATCCACTTTTAACTTATTTAAAAGTTTGGTTGTTGGATCATTTTCGTTTCTTAAAATGCACAGCAATAAATGTGCTGTGTTTATTGATGTACTTTGAAAAAGTTTAGCCTCTAAAAAGGTTGTTTTTAAAGCACGTTCTGCTTGACGCGTTAGGTGCAAATTCTTTTTCTCGTTAGTTACAATTGAAATATTTGGACTTGCTGGGCTTAGTATTTCAACTTTACGTCTTAAGTGGTTTAAATCTATATCTAGAGCATTCAATATATTAATAGCTTTACCATTACCATCTCTTAGAAGACCTAACATTAAATGTTCGGTACCTATAAAATCATGGCCAAGGCGTAACGCCTCTTCTTTGCTAAAAGCAATAACATCTTTTACTCGTGGTGAAAAATTATCGTCCATATAATAGTTTACTTTCTATGCTTAAAATTACTAAATCATATTACCAATGGCAAAAACTATTCCTTAAATAATATGTACTTAGCTAAGAGACAAAAAAAAATTATTAAATCAATATAATTAACAACTTACTTATTAAAAAAGGCAGATTATTAATTGTTAATAAAAAGTGTTAAAAGAAAGGGCTTAAAGGCTTGCTGTCACTAATGAATTGATTATATTAGCACGTTTTGAAACACTCATAAATACTTAATTATATTATATAATGGCAGAAGGAGGAAAACTTATCCCGATTAACATTGAAGATGAAATGAAGTCGGCTTACATTGATTATTCAATGTCAGTCATTGTGTCACGTGCTCTACCAGATGTTAGAGATGGCTTAAAACCCGTTCATAGACGTGTGCTTTTTGGTATGCACGAACTGGGTGTTAGAGCCAATAGTGCGCATAAAAAATCTGCGAGAATTGTAGGGGAGGTTTTAGGTAAGTACCACCCACACGGTGATACCTCTGTTTACGATGCAATGGTACGTATGGCTCAAGAATGGAGTTTGCGTTATATGCTAGTAGATGGGCAAGGGAATTTTGGTTCTGTAGATGGAGATAGTCCAGCAGCAATGCGTTATACAGAAGCACGTATGCGTAAAATATCTGAGGATATGCTTGCCGATATTGATAAAGAAACTGTAGACCATCAATTAAACTTTGATGACACCTTAGAGGAGCCAACAGTGTTGCCTACAAGGGTGCCAGGATTGTTAATTAACGGTGCTTCCGGTATAGCCGTAGGTATGGCAACTAATATGCCGCCGCACAACTTAACAGAGGTTGTCAATGGTACTATGGCTTATATTGAAAATAAAGACATAGAGATCGACGAATTAATGCAGCACATTACGGCTCCCGATTTTCCTACAGGAGGAACAATTTATGGTTATGATGGTGTACGCGAAGCATTCCACACAGGACGTGGTCGTGTTGTCGTGCGTGCAAAAGCAAATATCGAAGAGGTTAATGGTCGCGAGTGTATTATCGTAACCGAAATCCCTTATCAAGTTAACAAGGCAGATATGATTAAAAAAACTGCCGATTTAGTTAACGATAAAAAGATGGATGGGATAGCGAGTATTCGTGATGAATCGGATAGAAACGGAATGCGTATCGTTTATATTTTAAAGCGTGATGCTATACCAAATATTGTACTTAACAAATTATATAAATATACGGCTTTACAATCCTCTTTTAGCGTTAACAATATTGCATTAGTAGCAGGTAGACCTCAATTATTAAACCTTAAAGAATTAATTCATTATTTTGTAGAACACAGACACGATGTTGTCGTAAGACGTACTAAATACGAATTGCGCAAAGCTGAAGAGCGTGCTCATATTTTAGAAGGATTAATTATAGCGTCTGATAATATTGATGAAGTAATCGCAATTATTAGAGCCTCGAAGAATGCCGATGAAGCGCGCTCTAACTTAATTGAACGTTTTAAACTTTCAGAAATTCAGGCCAAAGCTATTGTCGAAATGCGTTTGCGTCAGTTAACGGGTCTAGAACAAGACAAGTTGCGTACGGAATATGAAGAATTAATGAAAACTATCGAAGATCTTAAAGCTATATTATTAAGCAAAGAGCGTCGAATGGAGATTATTAAAGACGAATTGATTGTAATTAGAGATAAATATGGTGATGAACGCCGAAGTATTATTGAGTACGCTGGTGGTGACCTAAGTATCGAAGATATGATTCCAGATGAGAAAGTGGTTATTACTATTTCTCACGCAGGATATATTAAGCGTACATCGCTTTCAGAATACAAAACGCAACATAGAGGAGGTGTAGGACAAAAAGCGTCTACAACACGTAATGAAGATTTCTTAGAAAATTTATTTGTGGGTACTAACCACCAATATATGTTATTCTTCACCCAAAAGGGGAAATGTTTCTGGATGCGTGTTTACGAAATACCAGAGGGTAGTAAAACATCGAAAGGTAGAGCGATTCAAAACCTTATAAATATAGAACAAGACGATAAAGTAATGGCATTTATTTGTACTCAAGATCTTAAAGATGAAGCGTACATTAACAGTCATTATGTAATAATGGCAACGAAAAAAGGTCAGGTTAAAAAAACCTCTTTAGAGCAATATTCTAGACCTAGAGCTAATGGTATTAACGCCATTACTGTAAAGGAAGACGACGTTTTACTAGAAGCTAAATTAACAACAGGTGAAAGTCAAGTGATGTTAGCTTTAAAATCGGGTAAAGCAATTCGTTTCGAAGAAGCCAAAACAAGACCAATGGGTCGTGGTGCTTCTGGAGTAAGAGGTATTACTTTGCAAAGTGAAACAGACGAAGTTATAGGAATGATCGCCGTAGACGATATGGAAAGCAACATTCTTGTGGTTTCAGAAAATGGTTACGGAAAACGTTCTAGTTTAGACGATTACCGAATTACTAACCGTGGTGGTAAAGGGGTGAAAACAATTTCTGTAACAGAAAAAACAGGAAACTTAGTGGCCATTAAAAATGTAACCGATCAAGATGATTTAATGATTATTAATAAATCTGGAGTCGCGATTAGAATGGCTGTTCAAGACTTAAGAGTTATGGGACGCGCAACACAAGGAGTTCGTCTTATTAATTTAAAAGGAAAAGACGCTATCGCTGCTGTTGCTAAAGTATTGCACGAAGATGAAGACGACGTTATTATTGATGACGATGGTAATGTTATTGAATTGGCTGAAGAGACTGTTGACACAACTGAGGTGTCGGAAGAAACTAACGAAGATTTAACAACAGATAACGAATAATTATTGGCATAACTATTGATTATTTAAGAATTAAAATTAAATACAAATTATAAATCAGATGAAAAAACAATTCATATTTGCTTTAGCAGTAATGGTTACTATTACGACCTTTGCGCAAAAAAGAGAGCTTAGAACTTTAGAAAGGGCCGTAAAAAATAATAATTACGCTGAGGCAAAATCAGTGGTATCAGAATTAGAATCTATGGTAGGTTCTATGGATGATAAATTAAAATCTAAATACTATTTTAATAAAGCGCAAGCCTATTATGCTAATGGAGCAGGATCGAATGCCGATTTTAAAATAGCGATTAGTGATTTGACTAAAGTGGACGATAATTACGTTAGCGAAGTTTCAGAGATTAAGCAATCACTTCAAAACGAATTATTAACTAAAGCTAATAATTTATATACCTCAGGAAAATATAGCGAAGCAGCTAAATTATTCGAAATGCTTTACGCTCTTGTGCCGTCAGATCAAGTGTATTTATATTACGCAGCTGCCAGTGCTGTTAGTGCTCAAGAAGTAGAAATAGCACTTAAGCATTATCTTGAACTAAAAGAATTGGGATATACGGGTGTTGAAATGCAATATCTAGCAACTAACAAAGAGACAGGAGAAGAAGAATCTTTCGATAAAGTAACTAGAGATGTCTATGTAAATAAGGTTAAAACGCATATCAGTCCTAAGGATGTAGAATCGGAATCTAAAACGGCAGAAATCACAAAAAATATAGCTTTAATTTATAATAGTTTAGGTGAATCTGAAAAAGGTTTAAAAGCGATTAAAGTAGCCCGTGAAGCAGATCCTTCAAATATCGATTTAATTCTTATTGAAGCGAATATGCATTACAAATTAGGAGACAGAGAAGCGTATACTAATTTAATAAAAGAGGCGACGCAGAAAGATCCTAATAATAAAGATTTATTATATAACTTGGGCGTACTATCTGCTGAAGCGGGGAATGCAAAGGAGGCAAAAATGTACTACAAAAAAGTGTTACAATTAGATCCGGCTTATGTTAATGCAGCGACTAATATTGCAGCATTAATATTAGAAGAAGAGGTTGCTGTTATTAAAGAAATGAATGGATTAGGAAGTTCGGCTTCAGATAATAACCGCTACGACCAACTTAAGAAGAAAAGATCTGATATTTATTACGAAGCTATTCCTTACTTAGAAGGCGTATTAGGAATTGACGAGGGTAACATAGATGTTGCTAGAACCTTAAAGGGTATTTATAGCGCCATTGGCGAAGAAGCGAAACTTAATGCGATTAAAGCAAAGTATAAAATTTAATCTATTTAAGATTTACCTAGTGAATTCTGAAAAATAAGTATAAAAAAAGCCAACTTGTAAGTTGGCTTTTTTTATTATATAATTTTTTTAATGACTCTTAGTTTGTGGGTGTGCTTTCTAGTATCTACATTATAAATACCAGAGTGATCTAAGCGATCTATTCTCACTTTTCCGTGGGCGTGAATAATGTAATTATCTTGCATTATAATACCCACGTGAGTTATTACGCCCTCATTATTATCAAAAAAAGCGAGATCTCCTGGCTCACTTTCTTCAATAAAACTTAGTGGTTCCCCTTGCATTGCTTGCTGCGATGCGTCTCTTAAAAGGGCGTAACCATTCAGTTTGTAAACCATTTGGGTAAACCCAGAACAGTCAATACCAAAAGGCGTTTTACCGCCCCATAAATAGGGTGCATTTATATATGAAAAAGCAGTACCGATAATAGTACTTTTATCATTAATCGCGCACGATGAGTGTCCTTCGAATGTATGGTTTAATAACTCTGTGCCATTAAGGACAGAACCCATAGGTATTGTGTATAATTGCTTGTCGTTATCCTGAATAAAATCGACTAAATCGGTAGTTAATTGTAACGGTTGGGATGACAAATCAGTGTATTGCTCTTCAGTAAGTTCACTATACTGCTTATTATCTACCCATCCTTCATATTTATCGAAAGCCAAACGAATTTTACTCCAAGATTTACGGTGTTCTAATACTTTAAAGATATCGCCATACAATACCTGCGAGACTAACTCGCTGGCATCGGAGGCTTCAAATCTTAAGGGAACGATACTTAAATTACAAATTCCGTATTGCATTAGTTCATTTTAACGGCTATTACAAACGCTCGATTACTACAGCAGAAGCTCCACCACCACCATTACAAATAACGGCTGCTCCAGTTTTAGCATCGTTTTGCTCTAAAACATTTAAAAGTGTAATTAAAATTCTAACTCCCGAACATCCAAGTGGGTGTCCTAAAGAAACAGCACCACCGTTTACGTTTACATTTTTATCGGTAAGTCCTAATATTTTCATATTAGCTAAACCAACAACTGCAAATGCCTCGTTGAATTCAAAAAATTCAACATCTTTAAGAGCAATACCTGCTTTATCTAAAGCTTTAGGCAATGCTTTTGAAGGTGCAGTTGTAAACCACTCTGGCTCGTGTGCTGCGTCGGCGTAACCTTTAATAACGGCTAAAGGTTTTAATCCTAATTCATCAGCTTTTTCTCTACTCATTAATACCATTGCTCCGGCACCATCGTTAATTGTCGATGCATTTGCAGCGGTTACCGTTCCGTCTTTTGAGAAAGCAGCACGTAAAGAAGGAATTTTATTTAATGTTACATTTTCAAACTCTTCATCTTTAATCACTACAACAGGTTCTCCACGACGTTGTGGTACTTCAACAGGAACTACTTCGTTATTAAATTTTCCTTTCTCCCAAGCATCAGCCGATCTTTTGTAAGATTGTATTGCGTACGCATCCTGATCTTCTCGAGAAAATTTATATTTAGTAGCACAAGCATCTGCAGAAACTCCCATCGCATTCTGATCGTAAGCATCAACCAAACCATCTTTTTGCAGACCATCTATAAGCGTAGCAGAACCAAATTTAGTTCCTTTTCTGGCATACATATAATGAGGAATCATACTCATATTTTCCATTCCCCCAGCAACAATAATACTCGCATCCCCTAAAGCTATAGATTGTGCGGCTTGCATTACAGTTTTCATACCAGAAGCACATACCTTATTAACTGTAGTACATGGCACTGTATTAGGAATTCCGGCAAAAATAGCAGCTTGTCTGGCAGGAGCCTGACCTGTACCTGCTTGCACAACATTTCCCATTAAAACTTCTTCAACCAATTCTGGTTTTAGATTTATTTTTTCTAAAGCACCTTTAATGGCTATAGCCCCTAATTTTGGTGCAGGAATGGTTGATAGTGCGCCTAAAAAACTACCTATAGGGGTTCTGGCTGCCGATACAATAACTACTTCTTTACTCATTTTGTTTTAAATTTTTTATATGTTCAGCGAAATTAATCATTTTTTAGCAAAAAGGAGAACCTTAAATCGATATTAACGTGCTTTAAAAACAATATTTAGTACTTTTGATGTGCTAAACCATTGGGTTAAGATAAAATAATTTACTATTTTTTATTGATGAAAGACTTCATAAATACGTTTTATAAAAACCATTCTCTTTTATATAAGGTAATTCTATTTATAGCCACCACTTTTTTAATAGTGTATTTGTTTCCGAAAAGCGGTCGTTTTAAATACAACTTTGAAAAAGGAAAACCATGGCAGTCGGAAACCTTATACGCACCTTTTAATTTTGCGATTCAAAAAACACCTATAGAACTGTCCAAAGAGAAAGAGGACATAGAATCTAGCGCTGTAAAGTATTTCTCGATAGATACTAAAGTACTACCTATTGTAAAAAGGGATTATCAGGGTAATTTTCACAAAATTTTCCCCGATTCTATCTATGGTGATGAAGGGGATTCGCTAAAAAGGCAAGGAGAGCAAATCGTTGATGAGTTGTATGAATTTGGGATTTTAGAAGATAATTTATCTAGCGCAAAAACAACCAACGTCACTATTTTAGAAGATCGGGTAGAGCGCTACAAAACCCAATTTTCTAATATTTATCAGCTTGAAAATATAAAAAATGATGTTTTAGAAAAGCTCAAGAAAGCTAATTTGGAGACGTATGAAAGTGAATATATAGCCTTGTTTTTCGATATTATTAAACCTAATTTAACTTATAATAAAATATTTACGGAGACTGTTTTAAATCAAGCAGTGCAATCTATTTCTTTTACAAGAGGAAGTATTGAAAAAGAGACACTAATCATCTCTAAAGGTGAAATTGTTGAAGGTAATAAATTTTTGATTTTAAAATCGTTAGAATCGGAATATGAATCGCAAGTCTGGAACGAATCTAATTACAATTTAATAGTATTTGCGTACACATTATTGGTTGCTTTGGCTTTAATGATCCTATTGCTTTTCTTACGTAAATACCGACTAGACGTTTTTAAAAATGATACCAAAGTAACGTTCATATTTTTCAATATATTATTAATGGTTTTTTTAACTAGCTTAATGGTTAATTACAACTCTAAATACATTTATATTATACCCTTAGCGATGCTACCCTTGGTTCTAAAAGCCTTTTTCGACGCCCGTTTAGGATTGTTCACTCACGTTATTACGGTGTTGTTATTAGGGTCTATTGTCCCTAATAGTTACGAGTATATGTTCTTACAAATTATAGCGGGTATCGTTACTATTTTAACGGTTTCTGAACTGTATAAAAGAGCTAATTTATTTATCTCTGTTGGACAAATTACTTTGATTTATATTATTGCCTATTTTGCTTTTTTCGTTATTCATGAGGGCAGCGTAGAAACTTTAAAATGGGAAACCTTTGCAATGTTTGTACTGTGTGGGCTAGCAACTTTATTCGTACAGCCATTAATTTATATCTACGAAAAACTTTTCGGTTTGGTATCTGATGTTTCTTTATTAGAGCTTTCAGATACAAACTCTAAACTATTAAAACAACTCTCTAACGATGCGCCAGGAACGTTTCATCATTCTTTAAACGTCGCTAACTTAGCTGAAGCTGCTGCTAACGAAATTGGTGCAAATGCTATGCTGGTTAGGGTAGGAGCGTTGTATCATGATATTGGTAAAATGAGAAATCCTACCTATTTCACCGAGAATCAATCTTCGGGCGTAAATCCGCACGATGATTTATCTCCAATAGAAAGTGCGCGCATTATAGTGGGTCACGTTATAAATGGAATAGAAATAGCTAAAAAAAATAACTTACCAGATCGCGTTATCGATTTTATAAGAACCCATCATGGTACAAGTACGGTGTATTATTTTTATATGAAAGAGAAAAGGGTAAATGAGGATGTTTCTATCACCGATTTCTCTTATCCTGGGCCCAAGCCGTTTAGTAAAGAAACAGCTATCTTAATGATGTGTGATAGTGTGGAGGCGGCATCAAAAAGTTTAAAAGACCCAACGTCTACTAAAATTGATAAATTTGTCGAAAACATACTCAATAAACAAATGGACGAGGACCAATTCTTAAATGCGAACATTACTTTTAAAGAAATTCAGGTGATTAAAAAAGTCCTAAAACGCAAGCTTGCAAATATTTACCATCTTAGAATTGAATACCCCGAATAATTTTTAAAAAAAAGTACTAAAAAATGTTGCGATATATGAGATCTTGTCTTACATTTGCATCCGCAATACGGAGGTAAAAAAAGTTCATTGCAAAATTACTGGAGAGGTGCCTGAGTGGCCGAAAGGAGCGGTTTGCTAAATCGTCGTACCCCAAAAGGGTACCCAGGGTTCGAATCCCTGTCTCTCCGCAATTAGATAACCAAATCGGGGTGTAGCGTAGCCCGGTTATCGCGCCACGTTTGGGACGTGGAGGCCGCAGGTTCGAATCCTGCCACCCCGACAAATTACCGAAATGTCATACTAAAGGTGTGACATTTCAAATTTTATAGTTACGGGCTCGTAGCTCAGTTGGATAGAGCACCTCCCTTCTAAGGAGGCGGTCACAGGTTCGAATCCTGTCGGGCTCACAAAAAGACTTACTGTTTTCAGTAGGTCTTTTTTGGTTTATAGGGTTTACAATACTTCACAAGGATTTAGAGTGTTTCTTAAGATTGGATATTTTGAAGATATCTTTTCTTTTAAGGAGTACTATTAGGTGTACCATTTTACTTCAGGTGTACCATTTTTAAAAATCGATTAAAAATGAATGATTTCAAACTATCTGTATTGTTTTTACGGATCAAGGAATATTTTTGGGGAGTGACATAAATTAGGCATATAATTTAGTAAGTCTAAACAAGAAAAACTTAACATCTCTTACGCCTCTAAACATCGACCTGAACTCTTTGATTTTTGCATTAAAAGATTCCGCGGAAGCATTGGTGCTCCTGTTGTTAAAATAATTCAAAATTGGTTTGTAATGGATTTGTATAGACCTTGCAATGGTATTGAAGGACTTAAAATTTGAGTTTTCTACTTCGTTATACCACTGAGCCAATTTTAGTCTTGCTACATCTTTATTCGTATTGTTTTCATATATATAACTTAGTGCTTGCGCTAACTTATAGGCTTTTTCAATAGTTGGATGAAGCTTAAACGGATCAAGGAATATTTTTGGGGAGTGACATAAATTAGGCATATAATTTAGTAAGTCTAAACAAGAAAAACTTAACATCTCTTACGCCTCTAAACATCGACCTGAACTCGTATCAAGGAATATTTTTGGGGAGTGACATAAATTAGGCATATAATTTAGTAAGTCTAAACAAGAAAAACTTAACATCTCTTACGCCTCTAAACATCGACCTGAACTCTTTGATTTTTGCATTAAAAGATTCCGCGGAAGCATTGGTGCTCCTGTTGTTAAAATAATTCAAAATTGGTTTGTAATGGATTTGTATAGACCTTGCAATGGTATTGAAGGACTTAAAATTTGAGTTTTCTACTTCGTTATGCCACTGAGCCAA
>NZ_VSKN01000018.1:0-63729 GCF_008086185.1 Bizionia gelidisalsuginis | reverse complement strand
AGCGAGTTCCTAAAATTTAGGGGCAGAATGATAAATTTAGATAGAGGGTCGTAAGCCTAGACTTTTTTGTTTCTTTTTTGGGCAATGCAAAAAAGAAAAAGAATAATAAGCCAGATCAATCTTAAAGTCCCAGCACACACTATTTAAACCAAAATCAAAACCATTATAAAAAGTAAAGAAAATTATCTAATTACGTTCAATTTCCTCCCTTTAGGGTTGGGGTAAAGAAATTGAGATAGGCTCTATTTAAACCAAAATCACGAAGTGAACCACAATCAAAAATCAGTCACTTTTAAAAGCCTATTTCTACCTTGCGAGATATAGAATTCCTCCAATAAAGATGCCACAAACAACCGTTTTATATAATTATGCGAACAAGACCCTCGGAAGGCATATCACCATAAATGTTAAACATACCGCTTTAGACCTGTAGATCCTTTTGAATTTACCATAGCGTCCACCTCATCAAATTCAAAACCCATATAATCGACGAATTCTCTTATAGTAACCAGCTGATGTTTTTCCTTATTTAAAAGTGTTTTTATCTTCTGAATAATCGTCCGCGCATAGCTCGCACTTCTATTCGTAATAATAGCAATCTCCTCTGGTGTTATTGTCAATTTTTTCATAATCTGTTATTATACTTTGTGCTATACGTCTTTGTATAGGCTTTCTCCACTATTTTATTTTTCTAAGTAATTTGTATGTATTTCGTTTATATAAAATTAGAAAAAATAAACGCTATTACAAAACAAACTTATAAACATATTAAACTTCTTTAAACCTTGCTAAACAAAGCATTACAGCCGATTAAACGCAAATAAACAAGTCAAACAACATATATTTATAACTAAATAATGAGTATCATTATTGGATGATACTAAAAATTAATGAATGTTTATAAATGAGAGTTTAAGAATAGCTGCTGAAAACGTCAATTACAAAGTTTGAACCTAAAACATTGCACAAATTTTCTAAACCACCCTACTCTCGCCTCTAGCACCTCAATAATAGGAGTATTTAAATAAAGCCCCTCCGGAAACACTCTAAAAAAACCGGAAACCACCAATATAAGGGAGTTTCCAGAAACGCCCCACAAACCTTAGATCCGCAAGAACCCCTTCATCAAAAGTGAGCCCGCGAAAACTACGCACCACTCTCCACTATGGATACTCCATAGATACCCTATGGATAGTGTATGGATAGTGTATGCAAACCCTAATACCGCAAAAAGGACTCTATAACACAAAAACAGCAGAAACCACCAAATAACAACATTATAACAGCCAGTAGCTAAAATGTCGTAATACCACATGATCTTCGAATATTACCAACTTCCGAAAATTTCAACTATAACAATAAAGAACAACCGTAACACCAGAAAGTAAAATAACCTAAATCACACTCGATTAACTTTGTAAGTGAAAGAGATAGCGAATACTTCCGGGGTATTATTTTAAGTCTGCGCAACTTAAATCGTAAAGCTTTCAAAATTTATTTTTTTTTAATCGAGTCTGATATAGATTCACAACACAAACAAGAATGGCAAAATTAAAAAGCCTCTTAAAAATTGAAGGAACCTTAGATGGTATGACCTTCTACAAAGGAAAAGATGGATATTTAGTACGCACAAAAGGCGGCATAAGTAAATCTAGAATCCAAAACGACCCCGCATTCATTAGAACACGGGAAAACGGGACAGAGTTTGGCCATAGTGCCACTAGCGGAAAACAACTCAGGCATGCATTAACTGGATTATTAGTCGATGTTAAAGACGGAAGAATGACCTCTAGGCTGACGCAGACAATGAGTAGAGTTAAAAATCAAGATTTAATTTCTACGAGAGGAAATCGGAACGTCACGGTAGGTTTAACTACCGACCTAGGCAAAGAAGCTCTAAAAGCTTTCGATTTTAACAACAACGCACAATTAAATGCTGTGCTGTTAGCGGACTTTGATTTTGATACTACTACGGGAGAATTTTCAATTACTGATTTAATTCCAAATCAGCACATTAGTGGCCCAGGAGGAGCTACGCACCTTAGTTTTTTATCGGCAGTTCTAAATTTAGACTTTGAGACAAACACTAAAGAGATCGCCTTGGGGAATACGGTGAATGTTCCTATAAACGGGACTACTGTTAATGTAAACTCCATTCCCACAGCTCTACCTACAGCTGCGGGCGCGGTTTTTTTCTTAGTAAAAATTTCTTTCTTTCAAGAAGTGAACAACATTCAGTACCCCTTGAATAATGGTGCTTATAATGTTCTTAAAATCATTGCTATCGAATAGAATATTACTTTAAGGAATCCAGTAAAGAGAAGACATTATGTCTTCTCTTTTTTGTGTCGTAAATTATAAAAAAGAGTTAAACAATGAATACGCTGTATCACCATCACGTCGTTCCAAATAACACGCCACTCTAAAATTTATGAAGAAGTACGATAAACCCGGAATACCGCAATTAGATATGTTTCTCGATACCATATAAACGTGCCCCACAAACCACTCGAAATGACGGATAGAAAAATTAACGTGATACTTATTTAGCTCAACTTTAATTTATATTGAACACAGACGAAGGGTTTAAGCTATGGATACTATTTAGATTTAGGTATTCAATACTTTTTATTTTCTTGAGGTAAATCAATTTCCGCCCTTTAGGGTTGGGGTAAAGAAATTGAGATAAGCACTACTAGATCATAATTTATCTTTGAAACACAATCAAAAAACTACACACTCCTAGTTTATAACAACATTCCATTTCAAATAAACCTATTAGTCTTTCTAATATTCATTTTTTCCATTGATGAAAAAACGAACCAAAAAAATCTAGGCTGATTTTAGTACGCTTGAAAACTGCGTAAAAGCCTTATCGTGCGGATGGCAACCGCTCCGCTAGGCCATCCTCCACTGCCAGCCGCTGCAGCTTTTACTTGTTTTACTACGCCTACGAAAAGTAGGCCGATTAAGATTTAGGTACAAATTAGATTGTAAAACGTTCTAATTGAATTCAATTCCCTCCCTTTAGGGTTGGGGTAAAGAAATTGAGATAGGTTCTATTTAAACCAAAATCAAAACTAATTATAAAAGTAAAGAAAACCATCTAATTATATTCAAATGCTGACCCCGGCCTATCGCCGATCTATCGTAAAATTTGAAATGAAGGCACCGTAAAATTTTAGGCTGTTTGAGCTATCAAAAATTAGGAATTGATAACAGATCACTCCAGCGAGTTCCTAAAATTTAGGGGCAGAATGATAAATTTAGATAGAGGGTCGTAAGCCTAGACTTTTTTGTTTCTTTTTTGGGCAATGCAAAAAAGAAAAAGAATAATAAATAAAAACACTTTATCGAAACGGTATCAATCTAAAAGCACCCTAAACCGTCAATTCTAAAAAGTAAAGAAAATTATCTAATTATATTCAATTTCCTCCCTTTAGGGTTGGGGTAAAGACATTGAGATAGGCACTACTAAATAACAATCACGAAGTGAACCACAATCAAAAACCAGTCTCTTTCCCATTACAGTTTTAACTCTCTGGAGCAAGCGCAACCTTTAAACCTTCCATTGCTGGTGTCATTTGAATCTGACAGCCTAGACGACTATTCTCTTTAACGTAAAAAGCTTCCGCTAACATAGCATCTTCATCGGCTTGCATTTCTGGAAGCTCCGTATCACTTAGTACATAACATTGGCACGAGGCACACATTGCCATACCGCCGCAAATACCAATCGTACCTTCTGGAGCGAGTTCGTAAGAACGAACCACTTCCATTAAATTCATCGCCATATCTGTAGGCGCTTCAATAGTATGCGAAACCCCTTCTCTATCTATAATTGTAATATTTATGTCTTGTTCCATCTTTAGTGTCTACGACAGTGCAAATCTTATTAAATTTAATAAATAATACCTTCAAATTTTAAGGCTTAAAAGTAGTTGTGTTTTAAGGCCCTCTATGGTTACGCCAGTGTTTGCCCTTAATAGCAGACAACAACGGACGATTACACACTTTACTCTATTTTTTTAATAACGGCTTTCGGCGCTTCTTTACGCGTACCATCAAAACCATCGACACCACTCACCGTGGTGTATTTTAACACATACCGTTTCCCTGGATTGATAATTTGGTAAGCGGCTTGGCACATTAACGTCGCTTCGTGGAAACCACACAAAATTAATTTCAATTTTCCAGGATAGGTGTTTACGTCTCCTATGGCAAAGACTCCCGGAATATTAGTTTGGTAGTCTAACGCGTTATTTACTTTAATAGCATTTTTCTCGATCTCTAATCCCCAGTTTCCTAGTGGTCCTAATTTAGGAGACAGACCAAACAAAGGAATAAAGTGATCGCATTCTACTTCGTATTCTTTATCGATATGTTCTGCTTGCGAGACTACTACTGCTTTTAATTCGTGATGACCGACAAGCCCAACGACTTCGGCAGGTGTTATTAAGTTGATTTTACCGGTATCTTTTAATTCTTGTACTTTATCTACAGAATCTAAAGCACCACGAAATTCATTTCTTCGGTGAATTAAAGTCACTTCTGAAGCGATATCACTTAAATAGATACTCCAATCTAAAGCAGAATCTCCACCTCCAGCAATCACCACTTTTTTACCGCGGTAGAATTCTGGCTCTTTAATGATATACTCCACACCATTATCTTCGAAGCTTTCGAGGTTATGGATAAGGGGCTTTCTAGGCTCGAAACTCCCCAGCCCTCCAGCAATAGCTACAATTGGAGCGTGGTGTTTTGTACCTTTATTTGTAGTAACAATAAAAGTGCCGTCCTCTTGTTTTTCGAGCGTGTCGGCGCGTTCTCCTAAAGTAAAACCAGGTTCGAACTGCTTGCACTGCTCCATAAGATTTTTAGTCAGATCATCGGCTAAAATCTCTGGGAAGCCCGGAATATCGTAAATGGGTTTTTTAGGATATATCTCAGAGCATTGTCCGCCAGGTTGCGGCAAGGCATCTATTAAATGGCACTTTAACTTTAATAATCCCGCTTCGAAAACGGCAAACAATCCTGTTGGTCCTGCACCAATTATTAGTATGTCTGTTTTTATCATATGTGGTATCTATAAATAGAGACTGTCTATTTTTAATCTCTGCTTTGTAAGCGCAAAGTTCTTAATTTATCTTGTGCTATTTGATGACATTTGTCAGTTGCGTGAAGGATTGAAACGGCATCCTTTTTTACGGTTTTGTAAAAAAGATATAGTGTAAAGCCTGACCCTTGCGGTCACGCCCTACTTATCTATATTTATTACCTGCTCGATTTGTGGCACGTATTTTTTAATCGTTATTTCTACACCAGATTTTAAAGTCATTTGGTTCACAGTGCACCCTACGCAAGCGCCTTGTAGCTGCACTTTTACGATCTTGTCATCCTCGATAGAGAGTAACGAAATATCGCCACCATCGCTTTGTAAGAACGGACGGATTTCTTCGAGTGCTTTTTCTACATTAAGTCGGATTTCTTCTGTGGTCATCGTTTATTTTTTAACTGCTGAACAACCAGCCATTGTTGTTATTTTAATTGCTTCGGTAGGTGGCAACTCTGTGTTTCGGTCTACAACTTCCTGCACCACATTCTTGGTAATGCTTTGGAAAGCGGCTTCTAGCGGTGTCCCCGTTTGCATTGCTGCTGGTCTACCCACGTCTCCTGCTTCGCGAATGCTTTGTACTAAAGGCAACTCGCCTAAAAGCGGAACGTCTAGATCTTCGGCGAGGTGCTTGGCACCTTCTTTACCAAAAATATAGTATTTATTGTCTGGTAACTCTGCAGGGGTAAAGTAAGCCATATTTTCTATAATCCCTAAAACAGGTACGTTAATACTCTCTTGTTGGAACATAGCCACTCCTTTTTTAGCATCGGCTAAAGCTACATTTTGAGGGGTACTTACGATAACGGCTCCTGTTATTGGCAACGATTGCATTATACTTAAGTGAATGTCTCCTGTACCTGGTGGTAAATCGATTAATAAAAAATCGAGTTCTCCCCAAGCGGCATCAAAAATCATTTGGTTTATTGCTTTTGAAGCCATTGGCCCACGCCAAACCACTGCTTGATCTGGTTTTGTAAAAAAGCCAATAGAGAGTATTTTTACACCGTGATTTTCTACGGGTTGCATTTTAGATTTCCCATCTACGGTTACCGATAGCGGTCGCTTAGTTTCTACATCGAACATTATTGGCATTGAAGGCCCATAAATATCGGCGTCTAAAATACCGACATTAAAGCCCATTTTAGATAAGGTTACTGCTATATTTGCCGTTACGGTAGATTTCCCTACGCCTCCTTTTCCTGAGGCGATGGCTACAATATTTTTGATGCCAGGAATCGATTTTCCTTTTATTTCGTTGGTTGCTTTTGCAGGAGCATTGACAGTGATATTCACTTTAATTTTCGCTTTGGCGTAAACTAAGTCGTGAATGGTTTTAAGAATTTCTACTTCTGTCTTTTTACGTGCTTGTAATGCAGGGTTAGTGATTGTAATATCTACCACAACCTCATCGGCAAAAGTAACCACGTTTGTTATTGCACCGCTCTCCACCATATTTTGGCCTTCGCCAGGTACAGTTATGGTTTCTAGTGCTTTTAGTATGTCTTGTTTCTTTAGATTCATAGTGCAATTTAGATTTGTTCTAAAGTGCAAATATAATTAATAAAGACCGAAGTAGGAAGCCCTAAGCGCCACAATTTTTTATGGCCTTATAAGCAGAAACTATTACTGAAATAAACGCAGTAATAGCCTATATATAACAGATGAACACGCGACTTACTCTGTGGCTTGTTTTTTGGTGACTAGCAAATGGTTTTTTAGTAGTGAATGGTAAATAGGGAATGGGTGTAATTATGGCAAACGAGAGGTATTGTTGTGTCTTATAACCACTATACTTGACTCAATTTAAATGAAAATGTTGAGCGCATAAACAACAACGCATTGAATACTAAAAATAAATTTAAGAATTAAAACGGTGCCACCCCGCGAACGAAGAACCATTTATTTAAGACCTCATCCCAATTGTTACTCCTAATCTCTAACTCCCAAGGCTTCTGAAGGATCCCAAAACACCGTACCAAAATCCTGAATTTGATTAGCAATAACCGTAATACCTTCATTTTCTAACAACTGCTGCATTAGGTTTGTGCCTTCAAAATGATGCTTGCCCGTAAGCAACCCCTTTCTATTCACCACGCGATGCGCTGGAACCTCTTTACTATGGGAATTTGTCATAGCATAACCAACCATTCGCGCGCTTCTAGCGAGCCCCAAATATCTGGCAATAGCACCATAACTAGTAACTCTACCATAGGGTATTTGCTGAGCAACAGCGTACACATCGTCGTAAAAATGTTGCGTTCTTTTTGCCATTAAAAATCTTTTATAATATTGATTAGCGTTACGATAGAAATAATACCCGTAATCGCACCGATAATGAGATTAATATTTTTTTGAGATTTAATTTTATGGCTATTAATTTTTGTGAAGAAAAAGACGTAGACGTATAACATAATAAAGGTTCCCATTGTAGCTCCTGCAACATACGACCAGATATTAATGGTATCTAGCTGTATTAAAGCTGCTGCTGCTAAGGTGGTCCCCATATACGCTTGATAAGGAATTGGAAATAAATTTAAACCTGATAATAGTATGCCTTGAAAAAAGCGACTCTTTTTACTTTTTACAACGCGTTCTTTATGGGGTTTCGCTTCCTTTTTTGCTAACAACAGAAAGTAAATTGTAATGAGTACAAATATAACAAAGGCCACACGCTGAAGAATATTAACGACATCGGGGTGCTTACTTAAATACTTGGCAAAGGTTAAGGCTACAAAGGTTTGGAAAACAACGACCACACAAACACCACTAGAAAAAACAAGTCCCCGGGTATGCCCCTCTTTTATGCTGATTTTTGCTGCCGTCATATTTAGCAATCCGGGCGGAATAACGCCAATTAAAGCAAATATTAAACCTAAGCAAAACGTAATTGTAATCTCCAAAATTACTTGATTTTAAATCTAATATACGTAATTGGTTTGTTTTGGGCTAAATACTGACCCTCGTAATAGGTTTGAATACTGGTTACTTCCTCCGGGCTTCCTTCTTGCTTGTACACGTCATGATTGGCATACAACACCTCGTGACCTGCACCGTGTAACAACCCTAACGTATAGCCGTGCATAAATTCGCTATCGGTTTTTAGGTTTACCAAACCTTCTAATTTTAATATTTTTTTGTAACGCTCTAAGAATTCGGCGTTAGTCATTCTGTGTTTGGTACGCTTGTATTTTATTTGAGGATCGGGAAAAGTAATCCAAATTTCGTCGACTTCGTTCTCTGCAAACGCATGATCGATTAATTCAATTTGAGTCCGTAAAAAAGCGACATTAGGAATATTTTCTTCAATACCTGTTTTTGCGCCCCTCCAAAAGCGCGCCCCTTTAATATCGACCCCAACAAAGTTTTTATTTGGATATTGTTTGGCCAATGCTACTGAGTACTCTCCTTTACCGCAGCCCAATTCTAAAACTAATGGATTTTCGTTTTTAAAGAAAGTATCACGCCATTTCCCCTTTAAAGCAAACTCTGCGGTAACTAACTCTTCACGCGAGGGCTGAAAAACATTATTAAAAGTTTCATTTTCATTAAAGCGCTTTAGTTTATTTTTACTTCCCACAATTGACGATTTCTAGTATTCTTAAAATTAATTTGGTAAAATTAAGGAAATATCTGCGACCTTTACTATGTTTAGTCTCGATATTAGCAAATTAGCACAAAGCAGTGCCACGCTATCCTTTTTTAATGGTCTCAAAAAAGAATTTTAGTAACACCCCTTTTTAAGCGCAATACGTTGCAATTAAAGGTGATGCCCAAAAGAAATATGAAAAAAAGAATTCTTGTTGCGCCATTAAACTGGGGCTTAGGTCACGCCACACGATGCATACCTATAATTAACGCCTTACTGCACTTGGGCTTTGCACCTATAATTGCCAGCGATGGTAGCGCGTTAGCGTTACTGAAAAAAGAATTCCCAGAATTACCCTTTGAAACCTTACCAGAATACGCTATTACCTACCCCAAAAACAGTGCTTTTTTTAAATGGAAACTCCTTTGTGATGCGCCTTTTATTCTGAAATCTATTAAAAAGGAGCAACGCACGACTGAAGCTTTAGTTTTAAAATACGGGCTTAGCGGTATTATTTCAGACAACCGATTGGGGGTCTATTCTTCTAGCGTACCCTCGGTATATATTACGCATCAATTGGAGGTTTTAAGCGGAAACACCACGTTTTTTAGTTCTAAAATTCATCAGCATTTTATAAACCGTTTTGCCGAATGTTGGATACCTGATTTTGAAACCGAACCCCATTTAAGTGGCGCTATGGGGCATCCTAGTGCTATAGACTTACCCTTAAAATACATTGGCCCCTTAAGTCGATTACAAAAACAAGCGCTCCCCAAACGCTATGCTGTTATGATAGTGTTATCGGGCCCAGAGCCCCAACGTCAGTATTTGGAGTCGGAGTTGGTTGCGGCATTTAAAACGTGTGAAAAACCCATTTTAATAGTAAAGGGTGTTATCGCACCACAACAAACCGTAACGCAAAAGGGTTTGTTTACGAGTTATAATTTTATGCAAACTGACGCGTTAGAAAACGCCATAAATAGTAGTGACATAATAGTCTCGCGCTCAGGATACACCACCATAATGGATCTCGCTAAACTAAATAAAAAGGCCTTTTTTATACCCACTCCCGGACAGTTCGAACAGGAATATCTTGCCGAGAGATTGGAGGCCTTAAAAATCGCGCCTTTTTGTAAACAAGGAGCGTTTAAAGCCGCATTATTAGACACCTTAAAGAACTACAGTGGCTTCCAAAATGAAATACCTCCTACCGATTTCGAGTCCCTATTTCGACTTTTCTAACGTAAAGGAGAACTCACTCCCGACACCAAACTCACTGTCGATAAAGATTTTCTCGTCGTGCGCTTCGATAATATGTTTTACAATAGCCAAACCTAAACCAGAACCGCCTTCTTTTCGTGAACCACTTTTATCGACACGATAAAAACGCTCGAATAATCGTGGGATATTAGCTTTTATTATGCCTTCACCATTATCGGTTACGCGAATGATTACCTTGTTTTTAATCAGGTTTTCGATACTGACTTCGGTGGTTCCTTTTTCGCGTCCGTACTTAATAGAATTTACAATTAAATTGGAGACGACTTGTTGTACCCGCTCTTTATCGGCTATTACCAGAATGGGTTCTTTGTACTCTCGGTCGAAGGTTATTGTAATTTTCTTTTTAGCACATTTCATTTCGAACATTTCAAAAACGTCTGCTAATAATGCCACAATATCAAACTCTTCAATATCTAAGCGTAAATCGCCAACTTCGAGTTTGGTAATCATATCTAAATCTTTAACGATGTAAATAAGACGCTCAACGCCTTTATTGGCACGATCTAAATATTTATCTCTTATTTTTTTGTCATTTACAGCGCCGTCTAGAAGTGTTAGAAGATAGCTTTGCACCGTAAATAATGGTGTTTTTAATTCATGAGAGACGTTGCCTAGAAACTCTTTTCGGTATTCTTCTCTTACTTTTAAAGTTTCAATTTCTATTTTTTTATCGCGCGCATACTTATCAATGCCCTCCGTTAAGGTGGCCATATCTGTGGTGACCAGCTTTCGCCGAAATGTGGCAGACTCTAAAAGCGTTAAATCGTCATAGATTTTTTTTACCCGACGGTAAATAAACTTTTGCACTCGGTATTGTATAATAGAGAAAGAGACGCTATACGTAAACACAGAAAACACCAATAATGGAAGAATTTTTAAGGTGTAAAAAATACCTAACAAAATCGCTAAAACACCCGTTAAAACACCCGTAATAAATAGAGCTGTTTTAAAAGCGAACCTGTATGTTTTTTTAAGTTGTGCCGACATACTTTTTAATCTACAAACTTGTAACCAACACCTTTAACGGTCTTAAAGCAATCGTCACCTATTTTCTCTCGCAGTTTACGAATATGAACATCGATAGTTCTACCGCCAACCACCACCTCGTTACCCCAAACACTATCTAATATATCTTCACGTTTAAAGACTTTTCCAGGTTTTGAAGCCAATAGCGACAATAATTCGAATTCTTTTCGTGGTAAAATGAGTTCTTCTCCATCTTTAACCACTTTATACTCCTCTCTATTTATAACTAAATCGCCAACGGTAACATTTCCAATGGCTTCTTCCGTTTTAAGGCGTCTTAATAGCGCCTTGACTTTACTAACCAAAAGTTTTGGTTTTATAGGCTTTGTAATGTAATCGTCTGCACCCGCATCGAACCCGGCGACTTGAGAATAATCTTCACCACGAGCCGTTAAAAAGGTTATGATTGTCTGTTTTAACTCTGGCACTTTTCGGATTGCCTCGCACGCTTCAATACCATCCATTTCTGGCATCATCACATCCAAAACTATAAGATGCGGCTTTTCCTTCTTCGCTTTTTTAATGCCCTCTACTCCGTTTTTAGCGGTAAACACTTGATACCCTTCGCTACTTAAATTATAACTGATAATTTCTAATATATCAGGCTCGTCGTCTACAAGTAGAATTTTAATGTCTTTTTTATTCATTATGAATAATGATTTTCTATTTAATTTAACGTAAAGATAAAATTAATACGGCACGCACCATTTATATAAAAATTATTAACCTTAACATAACACTAAGTCAACACGTTACTCATTGATAACGAATATATTGCATCTAAAACCTTCAAAACGCTCCATTTTTTAAAGCCTGATATTAACTTAAGGTTAAAAACCCCTTATTATTTCAGTGACAGACTTTTATACTATAAAATTATTGCTATATTTGATATATAAATAATATTAGTAAGATGAAAAAATGTCGGTTTTTGTTTTAATACTCTTAATCCCCTTAGAGCATTTGGGCCAAAGTTTGGCGGAAGTTAGTCGCTTTGATAATTAAGAAACAACCACGAGAGAGCAAGGATCTACGCTTTACGCACAAGGTATTGCGTTAGGCGTGACGCTGTAGATTTTACTAGTTCTTGAAGTCGTATCGGAGACAAAAACGCTATGAGATTAGCTAGTAATTCACAGTATTTCAAACTAATTATTAAAAATATCATTAAAATAAATACGCTATTTAATTTATTTATAAATTTCCAAATTAATTAAACCATTACATTATGAAAAAAATCTACGCTTTACTTTATTTCTTCTCTTTGTTTGCTAGTAGCCTGCTGGCACAGGGTACAGAAACATTTTCTAACCTCGGATTATCGGGGTCAAATTACGCTACAGGATCATACACCGGAGACAATGGTGTTACATGGAATTATATTGAATGCCGCGATGAAAACGGTGACGCGAATGGAGCTGGAATTGATGGAAGCGCTATAATGCTGCGTAGAAGCTCTGATAACAGCGCTATATCTGCACAATCTGGAGCAAACGGTGTTGGGGAAATTTCTATGAAACTCTACAAAGGGTTTACCGGAGATGGACCGAGAAGCGTAGAATTGTTTGTGAATGGTGTTTCTAGAGGAACCTCTACAGGTTTTGACGACACTAGCGAACACATTTTTACAGTAACCGCTATTAATGAACCTGGAGAGGTATTAATTGCGCTTAAAAACGCTACTGGTAAACAAATAATTGTCGATGATTTTGTTTGGACTGCTACAGGAGTAACACTGTCTAAAGAGCGTTTTAAGAAAGCAGATGCGTTTTCTATCTATCCAAACCCAACCAATACAGGGTTTGTAACTATTACAAATAAAAATAATAGCCCGGTAATTGTTTCGGTATTCGACGTTTTAGGAAAACAGGTTATTTCTACCACAGTAAATAACAAGCGATTAAATATCGCGAGCTTAAATGCTGGCGTATACGTTATGCAATTAAACCAAAGTGGCGTCCTTACTACCAAAAAGTTGGTGATTAAATAAGCACTTTTAAAAGTACAGTTCTTAAAAGAGCGTTATCTTATGGTAGCGCTCTTTTATATTTTATATACTTTTGTTTACTGAAAAACATGTCGTTTAAAAGTTTATATATTCTGTAAAATGCGTACACCTCATTCTATTTTTAACATCAAATCTTCCGAAGAATTTGAAGCTCTAGCACTTCAGGTTTTTAATTTTCAATTTAAGAACAATACCGTGTACCGCTCTTTTTGCGACTTAATAAACACGCATCCCAGCGATGTAAAGCACAGTACCGAAATCCCTTTTTTACCTATACAGTTTTTTAAATCTCATACAGTGGTTAGCACCACTAATGCAACAGAAAAGATTTTTACCAGTAGCGGCACCACAGGCGCAGTAACGAGCAAACATTATGTTAGTGATTTATCGATCTACGAAGAAAGCTTCAATAAAGGATTTGAGGTCTTTTACGGGCCTATCGAAGATTATGTCGTCCTTGCCTTGCTGCCCAGTTATTTGGAGCGCGATGGCTCGTCTTTAATTTATATGGCCGATGCGATGATTAAAACATCGAAGCATAAGGAAAGCGGGTTTTATCTACATAATTTATCGGAATTAAAAAACACCCTTATTGATTTAGAGCAACAAGGCAAGCCCATTATTTTACTCGGTGTCTCTTTCGCTTTATTAGATTTAATTGAAATGCATCAGTTTCACTTAAAAAACACGATTATTATGGAAACTGGTGGAATGAAGGGTCGCAGAAAGGAATTAATCCGTGAGGAGCTTCATTCTATCTTAAAAACGGGTTTTGGAGTTAATGAAATACATAGTGAATACGGTATGACCGAACTTTTAAGTCAGGCCTATTCTAAAGGACACGGTGTTTTTGGTTGTCCGCCATGGATGCGTATTTATACCCGAGAACCAGAAGACGCGCTACATATTCAGCATCAAGGAAAAACGGGAGGGATTAACGTTATTGATTTAGCGAATATTAATTCGTGCGCCTTTATTGCGACTCAAGATTTAGGTAGAACATACCCCGATAATACCTTCGAAATTATTGGTCGTTTTGATAGTAGCGATATTAGGGGCTGTAATTTAATGGTGTTGTAAAGCAGATTTACAGAAGAGTCTAGTATAAAATAGTTCAAACCTAAACAGATGATTTGTAAGGTTTAAAAGTATTCTACGACCACTGTATAAGTAGGATAAGATTAATTACTTGAACACAAATTAGTTTTTAGTTGGTTAACTAATTTAAGAAGCCTGATTGTTTAGTTACAATCAGGCTTCTTTATGGGTAAGCTATAAAATGGCTGTTAAAACTTAAACAAACTTTATAATGTAGGTGTTCTTTTTTCCTTTGTTTAAGACCACATATTTATCATTAATTAAATCTTCAGTCGTAATTTTATAATCTGCCGTCACCTTATTTTTATTCACGGCCACGGCATTTTCTTTTAACGCACGACGGGCTTCACTATTACTCGCTAGAAAATTAGTTTTATCGGCAAGTGCTGCTATCATATCGAGGCCTTCTTTTAATACTGACGTGCTAATTTCTGCTTGAGGTACGCCTTCAAAAACATCCAAAAACAAACTTTCATTTAACGTTCTAATATCGGCGTTAAAAGTTTTACTAAATAAAATACCCGATGCTTTTACAGCATTTTCAAAGTCGTCTTTAGAATGCACAAAAGTGGTTACCTCTTCAGCTAGACGCTTTTGTAGCAATCGTAAATGCGGCGCTTCTTTATGCTCTAAAATTAAAGCTTCAATTGTTTCTTTGCTTAAAAACGTAAATATTTTAATGTATTTCTCGGCATCTTCATCGGTGGTATTTAACCAGAACTGGTAAAACTTATAAACCGACGTTTTATCGGTATCTAACCAAACGTTACCGCCTTCACTTTTACCAAATTTAGACCCATCGGCCTTCGTAATTAACGGGCACGTCATCGCGTAGGCTTTAGCGTCCTCTTGGCCGACATTCATACGTCTTACCAATTCGGTACCTGTGGTGATATTTCCCCATTGGTCACTTCCTCCCATTTGCAATTTACAATTAAGCGCTTTGTGTAAATGGTAAAAATCGTACCCTTGAATTAATTGGTAGGTAAATTCTGTAAACGACATTCCGATGCTACCTTCTTCTCCTGTTAACCGCTTTTTTACAGAATCTTTAGACATCATATAATTAACAGTAATACGTTTCCCGACATCTCTAGCAAAATCTATAAAAGAAAAGTCTTTCATCCAGTCGTAATTATTAACCAGAAGTGGAGCATTTTTTTCGGTAGAATTAAAATCTAAAAAACGAGATAGCACACTTTTAATTCCTGCTACGTTATGTGCTAGCGTATCTTCGTCTAGCAAATTCCGCTCGTCACTTTTTCCCGACGGATCGCCAATCATTCCTGTAGCACCACCGATTAAAGCGACAGGTTTATGCCCCGCTTTTTCTAAATGCACCAATAAAACAATAGGCACTAAACTACCAATATGTAAAGAATCAGAAGTAGGATCGAAGCCAATATAGGCCGACGTCATCTCTTTATCCAGTTGCTCTTCGGTTCCCGGCATGATATCGTGTACCATTCCTCGCCATCGTAATTCTTCTACAAATGTATTAGCCATTTTTTTAAACTTTAGTATTAAGTGAAGCAAAGATAAAAATCAATGTATAAATAGGTAGCAATATTGAATAATTCTTTACATTAGTCCTATGATTTTAGTTACTGGAGGAACAGGTTTAGTTGGTGCACATTTACTTTTTACATTGGTGAATAGCAAAAAAAAAGTACGTGCTATTTATAGAAATGAAAAAAAGTTTGACCACGTAAAGCGGATTTTCTCTTACTACACCGCTACACCAGAAGACTTTTTTAATAGAATTGAATGGGTTGAAGCCGATTTGAATGACATCCCAAGTTTAACTCATGCGTTCGACGGTATTACACACGTTTACCATTGTGCCGCTTTGGTATCGTTCGAGCCTGATAAGTTCGACCTCTTGCAGAAAACGAATATTGAAGGCACGGCAAATATTGTCAATTTTTGTATTTCTAATGGTATTAAAAAACTGTGTTATGTTAGCTCAGTGGCTACGATTGGCGAACCTAAAAAAGGACAACCAGCTACCGAAAAAACCGAATGGAACCCCGAAAGTGACAATAGCGTTTACGCGCTTACCAAATATGGCGCCGAACTAGAAGTTTGGCGCGGTACACAAGAAGGCTTAGACGCGGTTATTATAAACCCCGGAGTGATTATTGGCCCAGGTATTTGGCACTACGGTAGCGGTTCGATTATAAAAACAGTCGCTAAAGGCCTCCCTTATTATACGTCAGGAAGTATGGGATATGTTGGCATAAACGATGTGGTTACAAGTATGATTACGGCAATGGAAAGCACTATTATCAACGCGCGTTTTATTTGTGTAGCAGAAAGCTGGAGCTATAAAAAATTCTTAACTACAACAGCGCTATTATTAGGGGTTAAGCCCCCAAATAAAGAAGCTAAACCTTGGCTTTTACAATTAGGATGGCGACTGGATTGGTTGCGGCATGCTCTTACCGGAAAGCGCAGAAAATTAACTGGCCACTTAGTAGCCTCGTTACAATCGCAATCACTTTACGACAACACCAAAATAAAAGAGACTCTATCTATTACGTTTACTTCCCTACAAACCCAATTAGAAACCACTTGTTCTCAGTATATAAAAGACAACACGTAACTAAATAATTAATTCGGGGAAATAAAACCTTTGGTAACAGCCAGCGAATCCTTAACAGGTGAACGGTCTTTTTTAAGTTTACTCCGTTTTAGAGAATCTAAGTTGCTCTTCTCTTCTTTTTCGCGTTCTTGTATGGCTTGAAAAAACTCCTTTTTTTTGTTTAAAGTATCTTTTACACGTGTGTAAATACGATTATAAGTCTCAATATCGAACGCGTAATACACATTACTTGCGGCAAAACTTAAACTGTCGATATTGTTTCTTTTATAAATGTATTGGTCTGGAACGATGCCATTCTCTTCAATTCTTTTTTTGTTCACTCCTTTTGCAGACGACAAAATAGCCATATCAGAAATAACTGCTACCATTTGATCTTCAGACAACAAATTAGTTGGCTTTTCAGGACGCTCTACATCATAGCAGCCACTTAAGACAAAGAGCGCGAGTACACATAAAAAAAAATGAGTTTTCATAAGTTTTGCTGCTTTTCTATCTGTTAAAAGTGAGTTGTTTAGCAAATTTAGTATCGTAAAATTTAAAGTTTTTATAAGCTAATCCGCCATTTACGAACGTATGTGTTATTCTAGATTTAAAAGTCGTACCCTCAAAAGGAGACCAGCCACACTTGTAAAGGATATTGTCTTTTTTAACGGTCCACGGACTGTTTAAATCTACAATTACTAAGTCGGCATAATACCCCTCTTTAATATATCCGCGTTTTTCAACTTGGAATAAAATCGCAGGATTATGACTCGTTTTTTCAACTATTTTTTCGATTGAAATTTTATCTCGGTGGTATAACTCCAACAATGCAGGCATAGCGTGCTGCACTAATGGACCGCCAGAAGGCGCTTTAGTATACACGTTTTGTTTTTCTTCTAAAGTGTGTGGCGCGTGATCGGTTGCAATAATATCGATTCTATCGTCTAGTAATGCTTTTAGCAATTGATCTCTATCTTTTTCAGATTTCACCGCAGGGTTCCATTTTATAAAGGACCCCTTATTATCGTAATCTTTATCGCTAAACCATAAGTGATGAATGCACACTTCGGCAGTGATTTTCTTGTCTTTTAATGGTAATTTGTTAGAAAACAACTTGGTCTCTTTTCCTGTAGACACGTGAAAAACGTGTAAACGGGCACCTGTTTTTTTAGCTAACTCGATAGCTTTAGATGACGAAATATAACACGCTTCTTCACTTCTAATAATAGGGTGAAAATGCATCGGGATATCATCACCGTATCGCTCTGTATAAACTTCTAGATTCTTTTTAATCGTGGCTTCATCTTCGCAGTGTACAGAAATTAATAAATCGGTACTTGAAAAAATAGCCTCTAAAACCTCAGGATTATCGACCAACATATTGCCTGTAGACGACCCTAAAAATAATTTCAAACCCGCTACCTGCTTCGGGTCTACCTTTTTAATTTCTTCAAGATTGTCGTTGGTGCCTCCAAACATAAAAGAATAGTTTGCCGACGATGTTTTTTTTGCAATTGCAAATTTATCGTTTAACTTGTCGATAGTTGTTGTTTGCGGTACGGTATTTGGCATCTCGATAAAAGAAGTAATTCCACCAGCAATAGCTGCTCGAGATTCAGTTTCTATATTTCCTTTGTGCGTTAACCCAGGCTCTCTAAAATGAACTTGGTCGTCTATCATTCCTGGCAAAACGTGTCGCCCTTCGGCATCAAAAATAAGAACATCACCATTTTTGGGACTTATAGATTCCGCTATTTTTGTAATAAACTCACCTTCAATTAAGATATCTCTCGTCTCGATTGTGCCTTCATTTACAACTTTTGCATTTTTAATAAGTGTAACTCTTTCGTTCATTTTTTTTATTTTTTAAAAAAACTTTTCAATTTCATTGTCAAAACTCCAAAGATAGCTTCAGAAATAATATTAGTACTCAATTTAGACTCTCCTCTAGCACGATCTGTAAAAATAACCGGCACTTCCACGATATTAAAACCTTTTAAATAGGCCTTAAACTTCATTTCAATCTGAAAAGCATAGCCTACAAATTTGATATCGTTTAGATCTAATGTTTCCAAAACAGCGCGTTTATAACATATAAACCCTGCTGTAGTATCTTTAATAGTCATTCCGGTAATTAACCGCACGTACACCGAAGCACCGTACGACATCAAGATACGACCTAGAGGCCAATTTACAACATTTACGCCTTTAACGTAACGCGAACCAATACTTAAATCTGCTTGACCGCGGTGGCAAGCGGTATACAATTTGATTAGATCTTTAGGATCGTGAGAAAAATCGGCATCCATTTCAAAAACATAGGCATATTCTCGCTCTAAACACCACTTAAAGCCGTGAATGTAAGCCGTGCCTAAACCAGATTTTTCTTTTCGGGTTTCTAAGAATAACCGATCGCCGTACTTTTTTTGAAGCTCTTGAACCTTAAGACCTGTTAAATCTGGAGAATTATCGTCTACTATTAAAATGTCGAATGCCTTATCTTCTGAAAATATTGCCGTTATTATGGCTTCAATATTTTCAATCTCATTATAAGTGGGAATAATGACAATAGCATCTTTCATTAATAGTCTTCGTTTTGGCAAATGTAGTATTTTGAAATTTATTTATTTTTAAATATTTATTAATATTAGCGATTACCCTATAAATAATTATAATAATTTTACGGCATGTTAAGAGAACTTGTTTCAAACGAAATTTTTACGATTCTATTGGTCATTAGTTTACTACTAATTGCAAGCGCTAGAATCGCTTACCCTAAACGATTTAACGATTTTGCATTTATACTTGTAAACTATAAATACTCGAATGCCTATATTAAAAATCAAAAATTTATTAGTGGTTTCGAATCTATTTTATTCGCGAACCTTGTCGTGCAACTTACCGTGCTTTTTGTCATTTTTTACAATGTAAAGGAAAGTATTAATTTAACGACTTTAGAGATTTACTACACTATAGGTTTCGGTATCACTTTATTTTTACTCATTAAAACACTTGTACAACGCTTAATTAGTAGTGTTTTAAATATTGATTTTATTGTTAGCGATTATTTATTCTTAAAAATAAACTTTAAAAATTTCGTGGGCTTACTACTTATTCCTATTAATTTCATTCTCATTTTTAGTTTAGATCCGCATTTAAATCACTTATATATCATTGGTTCTATCTTGTTTTTCGTGCATATTATAGGGTTATCTTATTTTTTTAAAACGCATCTATTCGCGATTAAAAATAACTTGTTTTATTTTATTTTGTACCTTTGCACTCTTGAAATTTCACCATATGTCGTTTTGTATAAATTAATTACAACTACATAGAAACTAAAAAAAGCTATTATATTATGAAAGTGAAAACGATTTTAATATCACAACCAGAACCGAAAATGGAAAACTCGCCTTACTTTGAGCTCTCTGAAAAGCAAAAAGTTAAGATTGATTTTAGATCTTTCATCCACGTGGAAGGAGTTCCTTCAAAAGAAATAAGGCAACAAAAAATAGATTTAACTAAGTTTACTGCTATTATCTTAACGAGTAGAAATGCCATTGATCACTTTTTTAGAATAGCGGAAGAAATGCGTTTTAAGGTACCAGATACGATGAAATATTTTTGCCAGTCGGAAGCTGTTGCTTTTTACTTACAAAAATATGTCGTGTATAGAAAACGTAAAATCTATGTTGGTAAACGTACTTTTTCTGAATTATCGCCATTGCTTAAAAAAAACAAAGATGAAATATTCTTGCTACCAACCACTGATAAATTAAAACCTGAAGTTCCTGAAACGTTAAACGAACTAGGGGTTAATTGGAAAGAGGCTGTTTTTTATAAAACGGTAATTAGCGATTTATCTGATTTAGCAAATGTATCTTACGATATATTAGTCTTCTTTAGCCCTTCTGGAATAGACTCATTATTTCAAAACTTTCCTGACTTTAAACAAAACGATACGCGAATTGCCGTGTTTGGAAACACAACGATTAAAGCTGTTGAAGAGCGCGGTTTAAGAGTTGATATTTCGGCACCAACACCAGAAACACCATCGATGACTATGGCTTTAAAAAAGTACATAGACAACGCTAACAAAAAGTAAAAGGATTTAATTTTTTACCATAAAAAAAAGCGACCATACGGTCGCTTTTTTTATATTCTAAACTCTTTTTAGTTACACCACTTTTGGTGCTCCTGCAAGAATTTCTGCATTTGCATTTTCTTCAAACTTCTTAAAGTTTTCATTAAATGACATCGCTAATTTATTAGCTGTTTTGTAATAACCTTCATCGTTATTCCAAGTTTGTTTTGGGCTTAACACTTCTGAAGGAACGTTGGGACACGTTTTAGGTTGTTGTACACCAAAAACAGAATGGGTATGGTAATCTCCTTTATTTGCTTCTTCTAAAGAACCATTCATTGCCGCTGTTATCATGGCACGTGTGTATTTTAATTTCATACGCGTACCCACACCGTAAGGACCACCGGTCCATCCGGTATTAATTAACCACACAGTCACTCCCGTTTCTTTCATCTTAGCACTAAGCATTTCTGCGTACTTCGTTGGGTGTAACGGCATAAATGGCGCTCCAAAACACGCTGAAAAGCTAGGTAATGGTTCATTAATTCCAGTTTCTGTTCCTGCTACTTTTGCCGTATAACCAGAAATAAAATGGTAGGCTGCTTGACCAGGTGTTAATTTTGAAATTGGAGGCAATACACCAAAAGCATCAGCCGTTAGAAAAAAGATGTTTTTAGGATTTCCTCCTATAGAAGGCACCTTGATATTTTCGATATGATCAATAGGGTAACTCACTCTTGTATTTTGAGTAATAGAGGTATCGGCAAAATCAACCTCGCCTTTATCATTCATAATCACATTTTCCAGAATAGCACCTTTTTTAATCGCTCCGAAAATTTCTGGCTCTTGCTCTTGAGATAAGTTAATTACTTTTGCGTAACAACCACCTTCAAAGTTAAAGACAGTGTTTTCGCTTGTCCAACCGTGCTCGTCATCACCAATTAAACTGCGGTCTGGATCTGTAGATAACGTTGTTTTTCCTGTTCCTGATAAACCAAAGAAAATAGCCGTATCCCCGTCTTTACCCACGTTTGCACTACAGTGCATAGGTAGCGTGTTTTTATAGACTGGTAAAATAAAGTTTAACGCCGAGAAAATACCTTTTTTGATTTCACCCGTATAACCGGTTCCACCAATTAAAGCTATTTTTTTCGTAAAGTTTAAAATTACGAAGTTATGCTGACGTGTTCCGTCTTTATCTGGAACAGCCATAAAACCTGGCGCGTTAACGATTGTCCATTCTGGCGAAAAGTCTTCTAACTCTTCGGCGCTAGGACGTATAAACATGTTGTTCGCAAACATATTACTCCAAGCATGCTCGGTAATAACACGAATGTTTAAACGGTATGCATCGTCTGCACAGGCAATACTATCTCTTACAAAAACCTCTTTTCCCGATAGATAATCTGCAACTTTATCGTATAATTTGTCGAACTTATCGGCATCGAATGGTTGGTTAATATTACCCCACCAAACGCGGTCTTTAGTCACATCATCTTTAACAATAAATCTGTCTTGAGGCGATCGCCCAGTAAATTCGCCTGTATTAACAGCCAACGCACCCGAAGCGGACTCCACACCTTGACCCTTTTCGAGGGTAATAGCGTGTAAATCGTCTGATGAGAGTTGGTATTTTACTTTAGCGTTCTTAATTCCGTATGTTTCCAACGAAATCGTATTTGTAGATTGTGTATGGTTTACCATAATTTGTGTATGTTGTTTTAAGGTACAAAATTAATCAATATTCTAAATATAGTAGTGGAAATAAAAAAATAATTCTATTTAATTCTTATAAAGCTAATAAGCATCACTATCCACGCCGAAATTAGCAATAATCCGCCAATAGGCGTTATTAAAGCAATAGATTTAAAATTAAATGCTGTTAGCGTATCGGTCGCTAAGCCATAAATAGACCCAGAGAACAAGAACACCCCTAAAAGCACTAAATAAAACACCGCTTTTTTTGTGCCCTTCGGAAGTGTTCTAGACCCCCCAACGAAAAGCAAAAGAAAAGCGTGATACATTTGATAACGAACGCCGGTCTCAAAAGATTGTATGGCTTCGAAAGAAATTAAAGGTTTTAATCCGTGAGCCGCGAAAGCACCTACAATAACGGCGATTAAACCTAATACTGAAGCACCTATAAAAAGTTTTCTATTCATAAAAATATATTGTTTGAGTTTTTATAACACCAACATTTCGTTACATTCGTCTTTTAAATTAACACAAAACTACTCAAAAAATCCACTATGCGAAATATATTAGTTATTGGTTCTGGTAAATCTTCTTCCTATTTAATAAAATACCTTTTAGACGCCTCTGAAAACGAAAAATTACATATTACCATAGGTGATTTAGACATAAATAATGCAAAAAAATTAATTGCAGATCATAAAAATGCCACCGCTATCACTTTAGATGTTTTTAATACAGCGTCTCGAATAGAGGCCATTCAAAAAGCAGATATTGTAATCTCAATGTTGCCAGCACGTTTCCATATTGAAGTCGCTAAAGACTGTATCACTTATGATAAAAATATGGTAACAGCCTCTTATGTTAGCGAAGAAATGCAGGCCTTAAATACCCAAGCCGTAAAAAAAGGATTGGTGTTTATGAACGAGATTGGTGTAGATCCTGGTTTAGACCATATGAGTGCGATGCAAATTATAGATCGTATTAGAGATAAAGGCGGTAAAATGTTGCTTTTCGAATCGTTTACTGGCGGTTTAGTAGCTCCAGAAAGTGATACCAATTTATGGAATTACAAATTTACTTGGAACCCAAGAAACGTTGTCCTTGCCGGCCAAGGTGGCGCTGCGAAATTCCTACAAGAAAGCACTTATAAATACATTCCATACAATCGCTTATTTAGAAGAACAGAGTTTTTAGATGTAGAAGGTTACGGACGTTTTGAAGGGTATGCTAATCGCGATTCTTTAAAATACCAAGAAATTTACGGGTTACAAGACGTAAAAACGCTCTACCGAGGAACCATTAGACGGGTAGGCTTTAGCCGCGCTTGGAACGCCTTCGTTAATCTAGGACTGACAGACGATAGTTACACGATCGATGATAGCGAAAATATGAGCTACCGCGATTTCGTTAATTCATTTTTACCTTATAGTCCTACAGATTCTGTAGAACTAAAATTTAGACACGCTTTAAAATTGGATCAAGATGATACTATTTGGTCTAAGTATTTAGAGTTAGATATCTTTGATGGCACTAAAATGGTAGGACTTAAAAAAGCCTCTCCTGCGCAAATTCTTCAAAAGATATTAATGGAACATTGGACTTTAGACGCAATGGATAAAGATATGATTGTAATGTACCATAAGTTTGGTTATGAATTAGACGGCAAGAAATACCAAATAGATTCTACAATGGTTACGCTAGGAGAGGATCAAACCTACACAGCAATGTCAAAAACTGTTGGTTTACCAGTCGCCATTGCTACGTTGGCCATTTTAAACGGTAAAATTAAAACACCGGGCGTTCAAATTCCTATTACAAGAGAGGTATACACGCCTATTTTAAAAGAATTAGAACAATACGGTATTGGTTTTAATGAAACCGAAGCGCCTTATTTAGGATATAATCCGTTAACTTTATAAAACATTATTTATAAAATTTAATCTTTGAAAACAACCTCAGGTACCGTATCGATAGATGGTATAGACAAAACAATCCTCCGTGCTTTAATGGAAGATGCGCGCACGCCTATTTTAGAAATTGCACGTCAAGTTGGTATTTCTGGAGCGGCAATTCATCAGCGGTTGCGAAAACTTGAAAAATCAGGATTAATTGCAGGCTCTAAGTTTGTTATTAATCCTAAGGTTTTAGGCTATACGACGATGGCTTTTGTAGGCATTTACCTAGATAAAGCTATGAGCAATCCAGAAGCCGTAAAGCAATTAAAAAAGATTCCCGAGGTTATAGAATGTCACTATACCACAGGGAACTGGAGTATTCTAATTAAAATACTCTGTAAGGACAACGCGCATTTAATGTACTTATTAAATAAAGATATACAGACTATAAAAGGTGTATCGCGAACGGAAACTTTTATTTCTTTAGACCAACAAATACAACGACAAATTAACATATAAAAAAAGGGCTTAAGTTTAAAATTAGGCCCTTTTTTTTATTTCAGTATTCTTATTTTTTATGACTAATCTCTAGACATAAATAGTTGTAACACATACCAAAATAATAACATTAGCGATGCAAATAAACCTAGCGATGCAGGAATATACTCATCGGTAGAATATTTATTAATAAGGTTTGACGTTTGGTATAAAATAGCCCCTCCTGCTAATAGACACATTCCTACAGAAAACCATAAGCCTAGGTTAAAACCAAACAAGGTACCGGCTACAATTAAACCGATAGCTATAAAAAAGCCAATGGTTAATCCGGTTTTTAAGAAAGAAAAATCTTTTTTAGTCACAAAAACTACAGCTGTTAATCCGCTAAACAAACCTAGCGTAACAATGGCAGCTTGTTGTAATATTTCTGGCCCCGAATCTAATTGAAACGCTGCGATATAAATTAAAGGTATAAAAATAAAAGCTTCCGCTAAAATGTAGACTCCAAAAGCCAAGTATTGTTTAGATTTATCTGCCGATCGCAGCGCAATCCCTTCAGCATAATTGGTGATAAACATAAATCCGCCCAGCATAATAAGCCATTTAAATCCTTCGGTTAAAGACATCGCAAACGCCACAATAGTCTCACTTTGAAGTAATAAGTATTCAAACAATACAAAAACAGCAACACCACCGGCAACGTGCGCATAGGTTTTTTTATAAAAAGCGACGCGCTCATCTTGAGCCAATGCGCCCACCATTATTTTAGACGGCATCTCATTTTTAAATTGGTTTTCCATAAAAATTATTTTTTTTCTGATTAAGGTTTCAATATAAGAAAAAAGAGATTGTACACTATGTTGCCATACTATCAATCTCTTCTCTTTTAAGTCTAATTTATAAAATTAATCACGCCCTCCAAAAACGCGTAATGCCCAAAATAACAACGACGCTAAAGCACCGATAGCAGCCACTAAATAAGTTCTTGCGGCCCATTTAAGAGCATCTTCAGATCCTTTATATTCGTCTGGCGTTACTATGTTTTTCGCTTTTAACCACGCCAATGCTCTATGACTTGCGTCGTATTCTACAGGTAGAGTTATAAATGCGAATACCGTCGCAAAGCCCATCATTACCAATCCAGCAACCGAGATGTAGAAACCAAATCCTAAACCATCGGCAGCACCCAACATTAAACCTCCAATAATTACCCATTGTGAGATATTGGAGGTTACACTAACTATGGGCACTAATTTAGAGCGCATTGTTAACCATTGATAAGCGGTGGCGTGTTGCACGGCGTGACCACATTCGTGTGCGGCAACAGCTGCAGCAGCGGCATTACGCTCGTTATACACAGATTCACTTAAGTTTACTGTTTTATTTACGGGGTTGTAATGGTCTGTTAAACGGCCGGGTGTAGAAATCACCTCAACGTTTCTAATACCGTGATCGGCTAACATTTTTATCGCGATTTCGGCACCACTCATTCCATTACGTAATTGTATTTTTGAGTATTTTTTAAATTTCTTTTTTAGTCGGCTACTTACCAACCAACTGATTAAGGCTATGACTCCAAGTAGCACATAGTATCCCATAATTCCTTGCATAGTATCGTGTTTTTATTTTCTAGGTAAATATAGCAAAAAGTAAGCCAATTTATAGTGAAGAAATAATGTCAGTCCGCAACATCCTGAGCGGTTATAAACTACTATTAATCCCTTAGCTTTTATAGTGGTTTCAATGACTCTGACGCTTTAGATTTTAAAAATCATATTTACAATAACTAATATTAAAAAAACGAAACGTTCCGCGATACCATTTTTCGCTCCTCAAAATCGCCCTAAATATCGGTGCTTCGGTTAAGTAAAAAGAGTGATCATTTCAATTTTTATTTTGCTAGTTATACGAGATTTGTTATAAGCAAGAAACCATCCTTAAAAGGATGGTTTCTGTTTTTATGTAATGCTACTTTATCTTCTTTATTTTTTATAGATACTTACCCCACAATATTCACAATTTTACCCGGTACGATAATTACCTTTTTAGGTGTACGTCCTTCCAATTGTGCCATTGTTTTTTCGTGTGCTAGTACCGTTTTCTCGATTTCGTCTTTACTCATATCCATTGGCAACTCTAATGTAAAACGCATTTTCCCATTAAAAGAAATCGGATAGTTTTTACTACTTTCTACTAAATGTTTAGCATCAAATGTTGGAAACGCTACAGTGGCGATCGATCCTTCGTTACCTAACCTACTGTATAACTCTTCAGCTATGTGTGGCGCGTAAGGTGATAATACAACCAATAACGGTTCTAAAACATCTTTACTAGTACATTTTTGTTGCGACAATTCGTTTACAGCAATCATAAAGGTAGAAACCGACGTGTTAAAAGAAAAATTCTCGATGTCTTCTTCTACTTTCTTTATGGTTTTATGTAGGGTTTTTAAGCTATCTTTTGTCGGCTCGCTACCGTTTACTAGCAAACCATTGTCGCCGACGTACAATTTCCATAATTTTTTAAGAAAGTTATGCACTCCTGTAATTCCAGCCGTATTCCAAGGCTTCGATTGCTCTAAAGGCCCTAAAAACATTTCGTATAGACGCAAACTATCCGCGCCGTATTGCTCACTAATCTGATCGGGATTAACAACATTATATTTAGACTTCGACATTTTTTCGACTTCGCGAGAAACTTTAAGAAATGCTACATCTTTTTCTTCAATGATTACGTTGTTTTGAAACAACGAAGCACCATTCAATCCATTATATCTCTGATCTAATTTAATTTCCTCTAAACTTATCTCATTTTTTAAATTCACATATTGAACATCTACTGCTGTTTTAAAACAAATAAACTTTTTTTGCAAACCTAAAACTTCAGAATTAAGCTCACTAAACAATTCCATTCTCTTATTTAAATAGTCGAAAATTGGCTCAGGTAAATCTTCAATATTACCACCTTCTTTAATTTCTTTATACAACTCCTCACTTATAACGACTTGTGAATAAGCATTTATATTCCGATCTCCATTTTCATCTGAAAAAGTAGCTTGTATAATATTTAAAAATGCACTTTCCCCCAAAATCATTCCTTGGTTAATAAGCTTTTTAAAAGGCTCTTCAACGGTAACAAATCCGCGATCCTTTAAAAACTTCACCCAAAAACGCGAATATAATAAGTGCCCTGTGGCGTGCTCGCTTCCACCTATATATAAATCGACATTCTCCCAATAATTAAGCGCCTCTTCACTGGCAAAAACAGAATCTCTCATGGTGTCTTCCATATAACGGAAAAAGTACCAAGAACTCCCTGCCCAACCCGGCATTGTGTTTAATTCTAGAGGAAAAACGGTAGTATTATTAATTTTATCGTTACTAACAACGCTGTTACTTTCTGTACACCACGCCCAAACATCGGCGCGACCTAATGGCGGCTCACCAGTTTCGGTAGGTAAATATTTTTCTACTTCTGGCAAACGAATTGGCAAATGCTCTTTTGCAATCATTTGCGGCATTCCGTTTTTGTAATATACCGGAAACGGTTCTCCCCAATACCGCTGTCTGCTAAATACGGCATCGCGCAATCTGTAATTGGTTTTACCCTGGCCTTGTCCTAATTTCTCTAGTTCGAAAATAGCACGTTTTGTTCCTTTTTTGTACCCCATTCCGTTTAGGAATTCGCTATTGGCAAGCACGGTGCTTTCTTTATCGGCATTTGCTTCTTTAGAAATATCCACACCTTCAAAGATGTTTGGAATGTCTATATTAAAGTGTTTTGCAAAATCGTAATCGCGTTGGTCACCACAAGGCACGGCCATTACCGCTCCCGTACCGTAACCTGCCAATACGTAATCGCCAATCCATATTGGTATAAGCGCTTTACTAAAGGGGTGCACGGCATACGCGCCCGTAAACACACCAGAAATAGTTTTTACATCGGCCATACGTTCGCGTTCGCTACGTTTTGCAGTGGCTTCAATATAAGCGTTTACCGCATCTTTTTGTGCTGGCGTTGTAATAGTATGCACCAACTCGTGTTCTGGAGCCAAGGTCATAAAACTCACCCCAAAAATAGTATCTGGTCTCGTGGTAAAAACAGGAATCGTTTCGTTGTGGTTATTCACCTTGAACGTTACCGAAGCGCCAACCGATTTACCTATCCAATTTCGCTGACTTTCCTTTAGCGACTCCGTCCAGTCTATCGTATCCAAACCTTGAAGTAAACGCTCTGCATACGCAGAAATACGCATACTCCATTGTGTCATTTTTTTACGTGTTACGGTATGACCGCCACGTTCTGATACGCCATTTACAATCTCGTCATTGGCTAAAACGGTTCCTAATGCTGCGCACCAGTTCACTTCTGTTTCTGCCAAATAGGTTAAACGGTATTGTAGTAGTATTTCTTGTTGTTTTTCAGTTGAAAATGCGTTCCAATCTTCTGCTGAAAACTGTTCTATATTATCGTCACATTCCACAGCAACTGAAGCATTCCCTTCGGTTGAAAAAATCGCGATTAATTCCGTTATGGGTTTTGCTTTATTGTCTTTTTTACAATAAAACGATTCAAAAAGCTGAATAAAAATCCATTGTGTCCATTTGTAATACTCTGGATTAGAGGTGCGTACTTCTCGGCTCCAATCGAAAGAAAACCCGATCTTATCGAGTTGTTTTCTGTAGCCTTCAATGTCATTTCCTGCTTTATCGACACCACCTTCAATATTCACTCGCGTGGTATCGGCAGGATGCTGCCCCGTTTGTATGGCATACTGTTCGGCAGGCAAACCAAAACTATCGTATCCCTGCGGGTGCAATACATTAAACCCTTTATGGCGTTTATACCGCGCATAAATATCGCTAGCAATATACCCTAACGGATGCCCAACATGTAAACCGGCTCCACTTGGATAAGGAAACATATCGAGTACGTAATATTTAGGTTTATCGCTGTTGTTGGAGGCCTTAAATGTTTGGTTCTCGTCCCAATATTTTTGCCATTTGGCTTCTATGTCGTTAAAATGGTATTGCATCTTATTTATTTATACTTAATGAAGCGTCAAATTTAACAATTACCCACCAAATAGCCTATTAAAAGTGTGTTCAAGTCATAAATCTAAAATGATATGAAATTGTGGTAAATCAATTAAAATCTGTCGGTTCTATAACATTATTAAAAGTTTAAACGTTGTTCGCTATAATAGTGTAAATTCTTTATTATTTTTACGCTGTAAATTACATCCTTTTTATGAGCTCATCGTTTGACAAATATCAAAAACGCCGTTTAATATCGTCTTATTTTTCTGTGGCATTAAGTATTGCTTTAGTCCTGTTTTTAGTGGGGCTTTTAGGACTTTTGGTCTTAAATGCTAAAAAAGTTGCTGACCATTTTAAGGAGCAAGTAACGGTTACTATTTACTTAAAAGACACCGCGAAAGATGTCGAAATTAAGCAGCTCGAAAAGAGTTTAGCAATGGCCGATTACGTGAAATCTACAAATTTTGTATCGAAAGAGCAAGCTGCCGAGTCTATGAAAGCGGAAAGTGGCGAAGATTTTATGGAGTTTTTAGGTATTAACCCCTTAAAAAACTCGATTGATGTGCATTTAAAAGCCGATTTCGTTACCTCTGAAAAATTAGAGATTATTTCTGAAGAAGCACTCTCTAAAAGCTTTGTTGATGAAGTGAATTACGACAATGATTTAGTGAAATTAATGAACGATAACGTTAAAAAAATAAGTTTCTGGATTTTATTAATCAGTGGTATATTTACTTTAATAGCCGTATTATTAATAAACAGCTCGATTCGTTTGGCAGTATATTCTAAACGATTCACTATTAAAACAATGCAAATGGTAGGTGCTACAAAACGTTTTATTCGTCTTCCGTTTATTTGGAGAAGTGTAAAACTAGGAATTATTGGCGCTCTCATTGCCTTGACAGGAATGGGGATTGTGTTGTATTATATCGATAAAATGTTCCCAGAATTAGCCTTATTAAGCAATCCTATTCTACTTATTGCGTTATTTGGTTTTGTGTTTGGATTAGGTATAGTAATCACTTGGATTTCTACGTTTTTCGCGACGCAACGTTTCTTAAACCTTAACACCGATAAGCTGTATTATTAGTTTCAACAGCATTTTACGAGTGCCCCGAAATTAATTAAGAGGATGCGTTATTATATTTACGAGACACTAATAGAAATCATTTTAATTATAACGTTACGCCCTCTTATTATTAATCTAAAAACGAAGACTTTTATAACGTGTAACATTTGTTCTTATAGGCGTAATTACCACAGCATTTGCCTATATCTAAAAAAAGGAACAACAAGGAAAACATAAATTATACTGTAAAAAAACTATTCACTTTGCAGTAACCAAAAGTATTAGTTAATTTAGCAACTCTAATTACAGTACGGTATTCTATTTATAGAAGATTGTAGTGTACAGCATTTTTGAATATTATGGCAGAAAAATCAGTTAAAAACAACACGAAAGACTCTAAATTTATATTTGGAAAACGCAATTATAAATTTATGTTTATTGGTTTAATCGCCATTGCCGTAGGATTTATTTTGATGTCTGGCGGAGGAAGCGACGACCCTAATGTATTTAATCCAGAGATCTTTAGTTTTCGACGTATTAGTTTAGCACCAACTTTAGTGCTAATTGGTTTTGGCATTCAGATTTATGCGATACTTTTAAATCCAAATAAAAAGTAAAAGCTCAACTTCACAATAAATACATATATTAAATGGATATTTTCGACTCTATAATTTTAGGAATTATACAGGGGTTAACCGAGTTTTTACCTGTTTCTTCTAGCGGTCATTTAGAGCTTGGAAAAGCTATTCTTGGCGATCAATCTGTGCCAGAAGAAAGTTTACTTTTTACAGTAGTATTACATTTTGCCACGGCCTTAAGTACCATCGTTATTTTTAGAAAAGATATTTTAAGTATTTTAAAAGGCGTTATAAAAATGGAGTGGAATGAAGATATGCAGTTCATTTCTAAAATCGCACTTTCCATGTTACCAGCTGTGTTTGTTGGCTTATTTTTTGAAAAAGAATTAGAATCCCTATTTGGCAGTAACATTTTATTAGTAGGTTCTATGCTAATAGTAACCGCTATATTATTATTTTTAGCAGACAAAGCAAAAGACACCGATAAAAAAGTAACCTTTAAGAATGCTTTTATAATTGGTATATCTCAAGCCATAGCGATGCTCCCTGGAATTTCACGTTCTGGAGCAACGATTTCAACCTCTGTATTATTAGGAAACGATAAAACTAAAGCTGCGCGTTTTTCTTTTTTAATGGTAACCCCATTAATATTTGGAAAAATAGCAAAAGATATTTTAAGCGGAGATCTCACGTATGAAGCTCAAAACTTCACATCATTATCTCTTGGTTTTGTAGCTGCCTTTGTTTCAGGCTTATTTGCTTGTACATGGATGATTTCTTTAGTTAAGAAAAGCAAACTGTCGTATTTTGCTTATTACTGTGTTATTGTTGGTGTTATAGCCATTATTTATTCTTTATTAAATTAATATGTTAACAGAAGAAGATTACAAGTCCGGACAAGTTTTATTAATAGCCAAGCCTTTACAATGGACCTCTTTTCAAGTGGTGAACAAGCTGCGTTGGGAAATCCGTCAAGCCTTTAACATTAAAAAGATAAAGGTTGGTCACGCCGGTACTTTAGATCCTCTAGCGAGTGGATTGTTAGTGATTTGCACCGGAAAAATGACCAAACAGATCGATACGTTTCAAGGACAGACTAAAGAGTACACCGGTACCATTACGTTGGGCGGCTCGACACCGTCTTTTGATTTGGAAACCGAAATTAATGAAACCTTTCCTACCCATCATATTACACCAGAATTAATACACGAAACTACAGCACCGTTTATTGGTGAAATCGATCAATTTCCTCCTATTTTTTCGGCTATTAAAAAAGAAGGTAAACGCTTATACGAATACGCTAGAGCCGGAGAAACTGTCGAAGTAAAATCGCGTAAAGTGACTATTGAAGCCTTCGAAATTACGGCTATAAACGGTAATGCCATAGACTTTAGAGTGGTCTGCAGCAAAGGTACTTATATTCGCTCTTTAGCAAACGATTTCGGTAAAGCGTTACAGTCTGGAGGACACCTTTCTGCTTTACGACGGACAAAAATTGGTGATTTCAAAGTGGATAATGCATTGTCTATAGACGATTTTATAGCGCAACTTCCTAAAGAATAACAAACTCCTCACATCTTTTATCGCACATTTCACGTATATTATGTACTTACATACTAATTCGGAGAACGACGTTTTAAATTGAAATTCAACAATTCCCATAAGGCTTTAGCCATCACACTACTTATTGCTGGAAGCTTAGTGCTTTCGGTTATAAATTTGAATATTATAAAATATCAGAAAACGGTTATCGAAACTCTAATCGATATTTCTATGGTCGAACCTATAGAAGAGATTATACCAGATATTGAAACTCAGAAAAAAGAAACAAATAAAGGATTTAATGACGCTGAAAAACCAAAACATTTTAGTCAAGCATATCAGCCTATTGCGCCTCCAAAAGATTACAAACGAAAACCCATAGAACGTAAAGAAGACACTCCTAAAAAACCCGAAACAGAACCAGAACAAAAAGGAACCTCTCACATTCAGCGTGACGAGTTAACGGCTTTTGAAAGTGTAAATGCCATTCTAAAAAAGCAAACCACAAAAAGCAGCTCGGAAAGCGGAACAAAAACCACAAATACCAATAGTACGGTTCGCTATTCCTTAGTAAATAGATCCGATGTGTATTTGCCGATTCCTATTTATTTATGTGAAGAAAAGGGGACTATTATCGTAAATATTACCGTTACAAAAAACGGACGAGTTAAGGAAACCTCCATTAACTCGTCGTCTAATTCTAATAATAAATGTCTTGAAAATAGTGCTTTACAATACGCCAAAAAAGCACAATTTAACAGGGGTGAAAGGACTGAACAAATTGGCACAATCACTTTTACTTTTGAAGGTAAATAAGCATGTTATTGCATTAAGGCCGCAAGCTCTGCAATTGTAGACTGCCCTTTATCTTTATTATACCACCCTTGCAAATCTTCTTTAAGTTCTGCGGTTATTTCGCCGTGTTTTTCTTTATAATCGGTCACTAACTGTATCGCGCCTATAGGTCTTGGTCCGAAGGTGTTTTTTACGCGTAGTGTTTCTGTATCTACCATAACTAATTTCGGAATAGATTTTCCACCATGTGTTAAAAAGTGATTCATTAATTCTTCGTTTTCATCACGTAGCACAACTTTAAACTCTATAGTATCGTTAAGCTCGGCCACTTTATTCATTACCGGTAATAAATGCGCAGCGTCTCCACACCAACTTTCGGTAAGTACAATCCACGTTTGTTTTGAGGTCACATTTTTAATTTGAGTTGATATAGCCTCACTAATCTTTAACGTTTTATCCCAACGTTTCATACGCTTGTCGTTTAACATTGTATAATTCGCCATTTCTTCATCTTGTAATTCTCCTGTAGAAGCCGTATCACTCACCAATTGCGTTACTACCTCTCGGTACTTAGTATACGACATCGCGCGCTTTAAACTCTCATTAATTATAGTCGAAATAGCGGCATCTTTTAAAATTTCCATACTGTTGTTTTTTATACCCACAAAAATACCGAATTACCAACTTCCAAAAGGTGATAAATGTTACCATTGTAAAATAGTTTCAGAATGTTATTTTCGCCGTTTTAAAAAAAATAGCGCTCTGAAATTATAGCTGAAGAATAGTTCCTATATTTACCTAAACCACTTATAAAATAGTAATTGTAATCACTCTTAATTTTCTATTATGACAAAACACAGATGCGATTGGTGCACTGGCGACGCCCTTTACGAAGCGTACCACGATACAGAATGGGGAAAACCAGTGTACGACGATGCTACTTTGTTCGAGTTTTTAATTCTAGAAACTTTTCAAGCGGGATTAAGTTGGATTACTATTTTGCGCAAACGTGAAAATTTTAGAGCCGCTTTTGATCTCTTTGATTATAAAAAAATAGCGGAATACAATCCACAAAAAATAGAGGCTTTACTAGAAAATAAAGGTATTGTGAGAAATAAACTAAAAGTTAAAGCGACCGTTACTAATGCCCAGGCTTTTATGCAAATTCAAAAAGAGTTTGGAAGTTTTAGCGACTATATTTGGGGGTTTGTAAATAATAAACCCTTAAAAAATACCGTTAACAATTACAAAGAAGCTCCTGCAAACACACCTATTAGTGATGCACTAAGTAAAGATTTAAAAAAACGAGGGTTTAAGTTTGTCGGGAGCACCGTTATTTACGCCCATATGCAAGCCACAGGAATGGTAAATGACCACGAAGTGAACTGTTTTAGATATAATGAAGTCTAACACACTTACCAAACCAATTAATATAATTCGAAAAAACGGGTGATTCCTGAGTTTAATTTTTACTTAAGAAAAAGTAGCCTAATATATAGCAGTGCATCTCAACGACCTTTCATCGAAAGGCGAAACAATGTAATTCTAATATACGATGATTTGCATACAGCATCTGTACATTTAAAAGAATGGAATTAAAACGCTATTTCATTGTACTCATAAATCTTGACCCAACAATTGAATTGAATTCAGAAAAACGCGCTCTTCCGTAATAGTATCGCCGAATGAAATTAATAAGTTCTTGAAAACAATTGTGATGACTATTAACTAAAAAAAACACCCTCTAAAATTGAAGTCAGCCACAATAAAAAAAAGGTATGATTACAATGGACAAAATTAGGACAATTGATAAATCGCGAATAATAAAAGCGTTTGATCCCTTATCGAAATCTGAAATACAAAAATGTAACGATATTATTCTAGAAACTTTAGTTGATTACAATTGTAATGGACACAAAATGGCGACAAGCATTGGAGCTAAAACCTCTCTTAATTAGCTCTAAAAAACCTACAAATAAGTTAAAAAAAGATCTCTAGGAATCTCTCTTGCCCCTAACCGCTCCAGGTGATTAGTAAAGACTTGACAATCGATTAATTTATAATTGGTATTTTGAATAAAGCTAATAAAGGCCGCTTTACTAGCATTACTTTGTTTAGCGAACATACTTTCACCACAAAACACCCCGTTCCCTAAATCTACACCATACAAGCCGCCAACTAATGTTTCGCCGTTATACACTTCTACCGATTTAGCATAGCCCATTTTATGAAGCTCTACGTACGCTTCAATCATACCGTTAGTAATCCACGTGCCCTCTTGCCCCGCTCTTTTAGCCAAAGCACATTCTGTAATTACCGTTCTAAAATCTTTATTTACGGTAACCTCAAGGTCGCAATTACGCAGAAACTGCTTCATACTTTTAGACACTTTTAATTCCGATGGATACAATACAAACCTAGGATCTGGCGACCACCACAAGACCGGCTGATCGTCTTCAAACCAAGGAAAAATACCTTTTTGGTAAGCGTCTAGCAAGCGATTGGTTGTTAATTCCAGACTAAAAGCCAATAAGCCATCTTCATTGGCAAGAGAGACGTCGGGAAAACTGTCTTTAGGTTCTAAAAAATACATAGTTGTTTAGTTTAAACAAAAAAAACCTCAGCGATAGACATCATTGAGGTTTTAATATTCTTTTCTAAATAAAATTTAGAATGGTAAATCGTCGTGATCTTCTTCGTTTAAGTTTTTCGCTGGTTCGAAAGCTTGTGCTGGTGGCACTTCTGGTGCTCCTGCTGGTGCAGCACCTTGAGAAGCTTCAATTCTCCAACCTTGTACTGAGTTAAAGTATTTTGTTTCTCCTTGTGGATTAACCCACTCTCTACCACGTAAATTAATATTCACTTTTACATCTTGACCTACTTGGTAGTTGTTTAATAAATCACATTTATCTTGAACAAACTCAACTAAAATATGTTGTGGATATTGCTCCTCAGTTGTTACAACTAACTCTCTCTTTCTAAACCCATTACTTCCAAAAGTTTGCGTTTCTCCTACTAATTTTACTTTTCCTTGTACTTCCATTACTCTATATAATTATTTAAATATTCGTCTCATTTATCTTTGCTTTTTTACGCTAATAGCACGCAAAAAGCATGTTCCACATTACCTTCATTTAAAAACACTTGTGCTTTTTTGTGTTTTTCCTCTAAAGTTAATGTGCTTATATTATGCGCTTTAACAAAGGCTTCAATTATGTGTTGCGGTGGCAATGCTTCCACATTTCCTAGCATTCCTAAATCGTTTCCTGTTAATATACGACTTCCTTTAACACTTTCTGGCAAACCATCAACACCAATTCCTAAGGAAGATAATGGTTTCGGAATTTCGAAAAATCCTGTTTTCGATCGGCTGTAATAACTACCTCCTGCTCTAGATACTAAATCTAATTTATTTTGGTCTATGCCTCCTTCTTCATTTAACACAGCATCATCAATATGTATTTTAACCACTTCACAAATCACTAAATTTCCTGCTCCGCCTTCTGTTCCTAATTTAATAATCTCTTTTACCTTGCACTCCATTTGTACTGGAGATTCGGCCACACGAAAGGGCTTTACCAGATCACTTTTTAACATTGTTAATCCCGCTTTTTCAAACTCGTTAACCCCTTCAGCATATTCTGTACTACTTAACGAAGCTTGGTGTACCAAATTATAATTTACCACATTAATAACCACTTCTTTAGTTAATTCTACATTCTCCAAAGTGTGTTTTGTAGTGTTTCCTCTTACGCGTCGTGCGGGAGAAAAAATTAAAATTGGCGGATTGGCGCTAAACACATTAAAAAAACTAAATGGCGATAAATTTGGATTCCCGTTGTCGTCTATCGTACTTGCAAAGGCAATTGGGCGAGGCGCAACGGCACTTAACAAATAACTATGTAACTTAGGGGTTTCCAATTCTTTAGGTTCGAAAGAAATCATTTTTAAGTATTATTTTTGACAAATGTAACCATTATTGAAACCAACTAAAAATGATTTAAGAACTAGCTGCACAATATTATTAACACATTAACTTTATATACTTTTAAGTATCTTAACACGAAAAACGAATGTTTTACACAAAGCACAGACAGTTAATTCGTTGGGGAATTATATTAATGTCCTTTATTATCATAACACTTATTCTTTGGAATACCTATGTGTTTTTTCAAGAGTTTAAAGAAGAAGAAGCGCAAAAAATGAATGTTTGGGCCACCGCACAAATTGAATTTCAGAAAAGCGCATTGGACGAGGACATTAACCCTGTCATTGACTTAGTTATTACTTCGGAAAACACAAACCCTATGTTTGTAGTGACAAGTGATGGCAAACTGAGTGTAAATAATTTAAAAAAAAGAACGATTAATTCTGAAGAAGATCTCGACACTTTAATCAATGAATTTAAAAATCAGAACCCGCCAATAGATTTAGAATACACAGATCCTAAGACCAAAGAAAAAATAGATTTAGGAAAATTATACTATGGCGATTCTGAAATATTAAGTAAACTAAAATACTATCCGCTCGCGTTATTACTCATTATTGTTCTTTTTGGTACCGTCGTCTATTTGTTTTATAGCAGTACCAAAAATGCCGCTCAAAACAAATTATGGACAGGAATGGCAAAAGAAACGGCGCATCAAATAGGGACCCCTTTATCGTCTTTAATTGGGTGGACTGAAATTTTAAAAATTGAAAATGTAAATCCGGAATACATTATAGAAATTGAAAAAGACATTAGCCGATTGCAAACCATTACCGAGCGTTTTAGTAAAATAGGATCGCTACCAGCACTAAAACAATGTGATATTATTAAGGAAACGCAAGCTACTTACGACTATCTTAAAACGCGCTCTTCTAAACTTATTAACTTCTCGCTTCACGTTCCAGAAACACCCGTTTTTGTACTATTAAACGCACAATTATATAGTTGGACGCTAGAAAACTTGGTTAAAAATGCTATCGATGCTATGCGTGGAAAAGGCGATTTAACCGTTATTGTAGAAGCTAACGAAACGACAGTAAAAATTAAAGTTATAGATATTGGAAAAGGGCTAGCTAAAAGCGAATTTAATACTATTTTTGACCCCGGTTACACTAGTAAAAAAAGAGGTTGGGGATTAGGACTCTCTTTAGCAAAACGTATTATTGAAGATTTCCATAACGGAAAAATAAAAGTAAAACACTCTGAAATAGGTAAAGGAACCACAATGCAAATAACATTAAAGTCGTTATAATATTATCATTATGCCAGAACAATTAGTCACTGTAAAAGAAGTGTTTATTAACAACAATTGCCCTGAATGCTTTAGCAAAGAAGGCTTGCATTTAACGTTTAAACAAAAATTTATAGATACGCGATTTTATAAATCTATAGGCAAGGATATATTTACAGAAATGCATTGCACTATTTGCGAAACACCTATCTACCCACAACGTTGGACGGAAGATATTGAGCGCGTATACCGCTACCAAAACAAAGCACTTACACCCGAAAAACCATCGACTCAATTAAAGAAATTATCTTGGATTCTAGTTGGATTGGTTATCGGTATTATAATAACTTCCATTGTTTTAACTCTCTATCTAAGGGTTTAAGAACTTCTAAAGCACTATTTAAACACCTTATTACTACGTTTTATTACAACTATAAATTAGATTGAATAGCCAGCGCTAACTCTTCAAATTCTTTTGGAGTTAATTGTGTTTTACTAATAAAGCGCGCATCTTCCATAGTGGTTAACGGAATTAAATGCACGTGTACGTGTGGCACTTCCAATCCAATTACAGACATCCCTATTCGTTTACAATCTATAGTTTTCTTTAAGGCTTGGGCTATTAAACGCGAAAACCGCATTAATCCTGCGTATTCCACTTCATCCAAATCGAAAATTTTATCAATTTCTTTTTTAGGGATACATAGCGTGTGCCCTTTTGCATTAGGATTGACGTCTAAGAAGGCTAAAAAATCCTCGGTTTCTGCGATTTTATAACACGGTAATTCGCCGTTTACAATTTTGGTAAAAATAGATGCCATTTATATTAATTTATGATTTGAATTAAAGGTAAAAAAATAATCCTGCATTATTGCGGTATTTTACAATATATACAGGAGTATAGTTTAGGTCTTGTACTGAAGAATTATCTAGATATTTCGATTATATCAAATTTCATTACGCCATTCGGCACTTGAATTTCGGCTACATCGCCTACTGTCTTTCCTAATAACCCTTTTCCTATTGGAGAGTTTACAGAAATTTTACCAGAAGCTAAATCCGCTTCACCATCGGCAACTAAGGTGTAATTCATTTCCATCCCATTGGTTTGGTTTTTAATTTTCACTTTAGAAAGCACTAATATTTTTGAACTATCCATTTGAGACTCGTCTATAACGCGCGCGCCCGCCATTTGATCTTCTAATTTAGAAATACGCATTTCTAGCATACCTTGAGCTTCTTTTGCTGCATCATACTCTGCATTCTCACTTAAATCACCTTTATCTCTAGCCTCAGCAATGTCTTTTGAAGCCTTAACGCGCTCAACATCTTTTAAACGCCTTAGCTCATCCCTTAATTTTTTTAATCCTTCTGCTGTATAATAAGATACTTTACTCATGATCTTTACGTTTTAAAAATAACTTGACTTTGCTCTACTAAAAAATACCTCAAAAGCAAGTTTTGAGGTATCGCAAAAAAAATCCCGCATATTACGAGATTGTAAAGCAAATATACAAAATATTTAATTCAGTTTACTCATTTGTTGTAAATTGCAAAACTTATAAAAGCGAGATTAACTTATGAAAAAAATACTTTCAATTATATCCATATTAGCCATTACCCTTTCCTCTTGTAATAAAAATGACGACGATGGTATTACGGGCAACCCTAATATCCCAAATGCGGTTTTTGATACTCAGGGGTTAATTAACACGAACTTACCACAATTTAATCAAATGCAATTTCCAGGAAACTATGTGGTGCTTAGTAGTAATTATGGTATTAACGGTGTAGTGGTCTTTTTTTCTGGTGGGGAGCAATATGACGCGTTCGAGCTTAGCGACCCCAACCACCAATTAAACTCGTGTTCGTTATTAACGGTCGATGGTATTTTCGCGACGTGTAGTTGCGACGATGGTAACGCTTATAATATTATTACAGGATCACCAAAACAAGGCACTTCTGGGCAATATGGTTTAACGCGTTATTTTGTAGAAGCGAATGGCAACACAATTCGGGTGTATAATAACTAAAAAAGCCCCCTTTTTTTGAAGGCGGCCTTTTTATAATTTACAAACTGTAATCAACACTGTTTTTAGACTAAAACTTTAGAGTCATTCCCAATAAAAAGTTTGTTATCGCTTGTGGATAGTAGAAATTTTCTGTGATGGCTTCATCTCCAGAATTTTCTGGCCTGTAGAAATAACTATAGGTATACCCATTAGACACATACTCTGAATTGAAAATATTATTCACCAAAAGATTAAAAGACACTTCCTTAATCCAATTTGGGTATATTTTATAAGACGCATTAATATTACTCACAAAATAAGCATCGATACTTTTTGATGCGCTAGAGGTATTATCTAAATACTGTTTACCGACATACTTAGATATAAAACTCAAATTGAGGTCTTCTAAAAGACTATAAGTGACTGTTCCGCCGGCAATAATTTCTGGAGAGAACGAAATATCGGTATCTTTATACTCGGTAACTACAGGAGAATAAGACACGGTATTGAAAGTATTAGGATCGTATTGTGTATCGTAAACGGTATAATGAAATGTGTCTATTTTATTTTTACTAAAAGTTGCATTGGCGTCAATTCTAAGCTTATCTGAAGCCTTATACCCCAATTGCACCTCTATTCCGGCGCGGTAACTATCGGCAACATTTTCGCGAATAGCATCTCCAGCATTATCTAAATCGCCAGTTAATACCAATTGGTCTTTATACGACATATAATACAAGTTGGCAGTAGCAGAAAACGCAGATGTACGGTGTTTAAATCCAAACTCAAAATCGTTTAAACGCTCTGCTTTTGGAGTGACTGGGTTTTTAGTTAAATCGTCTCTGTTTGGCTCTCTATTAGCCACAGCAAACGAACCGTAAACACTATTGTAATTATCTATTTTATAAGACAATCCCAGTTTTGGATTGAAAAAACTATAGTCCTTTTCGACATCAATTGGTTCTAAATCTGAACTTAAACCTGTCGAGTTATAGTGCACCGCCCGATACTGCACATCGGCAAACGCAAATAATTTAGAAGTTAAATCGTACTCGGCCTTTAAATACGTACTGTAATCTTTCTTTTCACCAACACTGGTGTAGTACTTGTTTCTAATAGGCACTTCAGACGCAAAAGAATCCCAAATAATTTCCCCGTAATGATCCCCTTTATAGGTATTATAACCACCGCCCAAATATAAGTTTAACTGATCTCTTTTATAATTTAAGGAATAGACGATCGCAGTAAAATCGTTATCTAACCAACGCCGTCTTATGACATCTCCTTCCTCTGATGCATTGGAATTTCCTGGAAAATAATCGCCCAATTCTTCATTGTCTTTAAACTGTTCGAAATACCCTGCTCCCTTGGTAAAATTCCCCGATAAGTTTGCTGAAAAGCGCGAAGAAAATTGATGCGTTCCGTGCAATTGATAATGTGTTTGCTTATAATTATCGGTCTGATTATCGTAAGTATAAGAATTATAAGTACGTCCCGCATTTAACAAATTATCCGCCTCAGCGTCTGAAGAATAATTTCTATCAATAAATGCTTGAATCCCCTCCAAATCGCCATTTACGACCGCTTCCGGAGCTCCGTTCCAAGATTGATATGTTTGCTGATCGCCACCAAAAACCAATGCTTTAATTTGTGTTTTATCGGTGATATAACCTGCTTCCGTATAAAATGATTTTAAATCGGATGCTGCACGATCGATATAGCCATCACTTTGAATTTTAGAAAGTCTCGCCTCGGCATAAAAGTTGTTTTTTATTCCTGAACCCACACTTAGATTGTGTTTTCTTGTCCCGTAAGATCCCACAGTATTGGTTGTATTAGCGTAACCTTCAGTTGATGGATTTAGTGTTTTTAAATTTAAACTGGCTCCAAAAGCTCCCGATCCGTTTGACGATGTTCCAACACCACGTTGTAATTGGATATCTTCAACAGAAGACACAAAATCGGGCATATTAACCCAAAAGGTACCTTGACTTTCAGAATCGTTATAAGGAATTCCATTAATAGTCACATTTACACGTGTGGCATCGGTTCCACGCACACGAATTCCTGTATAACCTACACCAGAACCCGCATCGCTAGTGGTTACTACCGAGGGTAATTGATCTAATAAAATGGGTAAATCCTGACCCAGGTTAGACGATTCTAACTCCTCTTTTGTAATATTTGTAAAGGCTACCGGAGTTTTGTCTTTCGCTCGTGTAGACGAGAGTAAGACTTCATCTAAAGTTTCAATTTTAGTAGAATCTTGTGGTTTTTCTTGTGCCGTTGCACAAAGTGATAAAACAAGAAATGAGACAAAAAGACATTGTTTTTTCATTACGATTAAAACTTAATCGAATAAAAAGAGGTTATTATTCTATATTAATTACTATTAGTTTTTATAAATAAACCACCCATTTATCTATATTAAAAATCCCTAAACAGCATTACCTGTTCTAGGTTCGTTGGGTATGATCTCAGCCGATATAGGCACCCCTTTTTTGAGAACGCTGCAAATATACTATCGATTTTTTGATTTCGAATGCCTATTCTTAAAATTTAATCTAAATCAGGTTTTTTACGATTACTTTTTACCGTCGAGCGCCGACTTTTATTTTTCAAGCGTTTTTTTATAACAGATTTTGGCGTTTTTGTCCGTATGCGTTTTTTTCTAATAACTAAAGCATCTTGTAAAAGCTGAAGTGCGCGTTTTATGACCAACGCTTTATTTTTATGCTGACTTCTAGTCTCTTCACATTGTAAAATTAAAGCGTTGTCTTTGGTTAATCGTTTCGATAACCGCAGCAGCAAACGCTCTTTTTGTCGTTCGCGAAACACAGAAGACGCGTTTAAATAAAAGGTAAGTTCCACTTTCGACGCCGTTTTATTAACGTGCTGTCCTCCACTTCCAGAGCTTCTTATTGCTTTGAATTGGCATTCTTTAATAAAGGCATCAGCATTAAACATTACACCACTTGATGTTTAATTTTTAATAAATCATTTACCGTCTTAACCGGATTAAAAGTATCGGTAGGTACTTCTACAAAAATAGTGTTCCAATTCGACATCCCCCCATTCCAAAGCCCTGGTAATTCCAAAGCTTTCAGTGCTTTTCCTAGATGTGTTTTTGGCGTTATAAAAGCGGCTTTATGATCTACAAATTTAGATAAATCGAACGTTTCTCCTTTGTAATCTTTTATTCCGCACACAATATCTACCGGGTTAAAATGTGTTGCATTTTTTAAAATTAAGAGTTGCTGCTTATTCTCCTTGTCAATTTGAGAAGACTCGACAATTTGCAATGACAGATGACCGCCTTCATCTTTCACCCAAAACGGACCACCACCAGGTTCTCCCTCATTTTTAACCATTCCACAAACACGAATTGGTCGGTTTAGTTTAGTTTCTAAATATTCAATTTGATATTTCAAGGAATACTTTTCAAACTCTGAAGAAATAATAACATTCAATTTACGCTGCAAAAACCTAGCAATTTCTATAACACGTTGTTCTGAAAGGGTTTCATTTTTTAACTCTTTTAAATAACTAAAGGCTTGTTTTTGCGTCTCAAGTAAAACACCGGCAAGTACTTTTTTGTTCTCGGCGACTTCATCCACAAACCGACAAACAACGACATTATCTATATTTTTTATAAACATTAAATCCCCTTCAAAATCATTTAAATTAGACAATAAGGCACCGTGACCAGAGGGCCTAAAACACAACGATCCGTCAACGTCTAAAAACGGTTTGTTATCTGGCGTCACCGCGATCGTATCGGTGGTTTCATTTTGATAAGAAAAGGAAATAGTAAAAGTTGTTTTGGTCTTGTTTTCTACATAGTTTTGAATACGTTTAAATTCTTTTTCAAAAATAGATTTATGCGCTTTTGAAATTGTAAAATGAAGTTTCGCCACGTTATTTGATGCTGCATACGCCGCCGCTTCGTATAGATGCTCCTCGAAAGCCGTTGCTATACTAGTCTTATACTTATGAAATGGCAACAATCCCTTAGGATAAAAACTATAGTTAAGCTTGTCTGCATCCAACAACGTTTTAATTAGGAGCACCCTTTTTTCGTCGCTCGACAAGTCACTAAAATTGCAATGCAACGCTTTTGTTTCGTCTAATAATAATTTATAAAATGAAAATTTTTCTAAACCAACAAAAAACAATGGTAACTCGGTTGCATTATTCTTATTTAAAAAAGAATTTACACTTTCCTTTTTAGGGTTATAGGACTCTAAAAATTCGAATAAAAACTTAAACATTCGTGTTGCTGCTCCCGAAGCTGGTACAAATTTTACAATATCTAAATCGTCTTTATGTGACATATAATAGTCTGAAAAGAACGTTTTTTCTTTACTAGACAAACTTAAAATACCATTACCTATTGAAGCTGCCGATTTTAAGAACATAAATGGAAGTCCTGCTTTAAATAGCTCTAACTGTTTATTAACTGCTTGTACTGAAAGCCCTTTATTTTCAATCTCTTTCGTGTGTTTTATAGAAAAACTCATCATCTCTTTGCTATTAATGTATCGATATGCTCAATGGCGGTTTCTAGACGAATCGCCCAATCCCCTTTAAGCAAAACGTACTGTTTATTATATTTTTTCAAAGCATTTTCAAACGCTTCAAACATCGCGACTCTTTCCTTAGGTTTGTCGCGTAAATCATCTTTTTCCCAAGGCGTATCAATATAAGTTAAAAAATAAAGATCGTAAGTATTTTGCAAGGCATATTTTTCTAAAATAGGATCGCATGTTCCAGAATAATACGCTTCAGAATACACTTTTGTTTCCAATAAATCGGTATCGCAGATAAGCACATTATTTGCTTTTTTAGCATATGTATTCTCCAGTTTCATTTGCCCTTTTGCTATGGGCAATAAATCTTTTGGTTCACAGATTTTTCGTTCGATATCCCACTTTTTCTGAAGATAATCTCTCGCAAATTCTTCCACCCAAACGGTGTTATAATGTGCTGCTAATTGCTTAGAAAGCGTTGTTTTCCCAGTCGATTCTGGCCCAAAGAGCACAACCTTTATGCAACTTGAAGGTTCTTGTTTATAATCTTTTTCCATGCTAAAAATCCGTATACAGCTAAGACTGTAAAGCCTATATATTGCATACTAGTAAAAGTTAATCCTTTATAAAAATAGAGCGGTATCGAAATTAAATCTCCTACAATCCAAAAGATCCAATTCTCAACTTTTCGTTTGGCCATAAGCCACATTCCGACAAAAAATATTGCTGTTGTAAAGGTATCGACATACGCCGTCCAGCTCGTCCACTTATCGAATATTTCATAGACATAATAAACGAAACCCAACGTCATACAAAAAATAATTACACTTATCCATTTCTCTTTGGTGGTGGTGTACGTAATGGGCGTAAAGTGGTCGGTATCGACTTTTCGAGTCCATACATACCAGCCATAAATACTCACAACAAAATAGTAGGCGTTAATCATCATATCGCCTAAAAGCGTCCATTTGTATAATAAATACACAAAAATCGCCGTACTTATTAATCCTGTTGGGAACACCCCTATTTTATTTTCCTTAGAAAACCAAACAGAGAGCACACCAAACACAACAGCTACGATTTCCAGAATAATGTCTAGGGTATCGTAACCAGAATATTGCTCGAATAAGAGATTAAAAATGTGGTTCATAATCGCGTCTGTCTGACTTTACAATTTTTATAAATATCACGCCATTATCGAGCATCTCGAAAACATTTTTAATTTCGGCCGTTAGCAACGCCATCACCTCATAATAGTCACCATACACCTGGGTACTCAATGGGTTTTCTAGAACTCTTAATCCTGAAGCACGTAACGTTTTAATAAAGCTAATAATTGCGGGTTCGTAATTATCGTGTAATGGTGTTAATGTTAATTCTACTGATATTTCCATAGGTATGCAAGCTCTAAAAATTGAACTGTTTTTATGTTAAAATACTATTATTATTTTTATTTATCTGGCTTTTAAAAACCGCCCAGAAATGCTGTAACTCTCTAACTCTTCAAAGAAGGAATTATTGTTTTCAAAAGCGGTACCAATAACGACTAAATCTGCTCCTGCAGCATAAGCGTCATCTAGTTGTTGTTTAGAACGAATGCCACCACCAACAATTAGAGGGATATTAAGATCGTTTTTCACACCTTTAATCACGTGACCTGAAACCGGATTTACCGCTCCACTACCCGCTTCTAAATATATTAATTGCAGACCTAGCAATTCGCCTGCCTTGGCAGTATCGATAATGGTGTGTTTACAGTTTTTTAGAGGCTGCGTTTTCGTTACGCGCTGTACGGCTGTTTCTGCCCCACTTTCTAGAAGTAAATATCCCGTAGGAATAATTTCTAGGTTACTATTGCGCAGCAATCGCGCTGCTTTTACGTGTTTACCAATCAAAAAATCGGGGTTGTCGCCAGAAATTAACGACAAAAATAAAACGGCATCTGCCGCTTCGGTAATTTGTGTAACATCGCCGGGAAATAAGACTAAAGGTAAATCTGTGAGTCTTTTAAGCGCTAAAACTAGCGTTTCTGTGCGCTGGGCTTCAACGGTGCTTCCGCCAATAAAAATATATGTAATTACCGATGCCTTTATCAATGTAATAAAATCCGGTAAAGCTTCAATATTCTGCTTATCGGGATCTATTAAAATAGCAAGAAGTTTTTTATTTATAACTACCGATGCTTTTATATGTTCGAGAACGTGTTTCATCTATCCTAAGGCATAAGCGCACGTAAATCCTTCAAACTCTAAAAACTTAGTAGTATATCTTTTTTTAAGTCCGTTATAATCTATCCAAGCTACGGTTTCTAGATCGGTCATACAAAACGGAATGACAAAAAAGTGCTTTTTAAATAGCATTCCTGGAGTCGCAAAAAGCTTATATAACGACTCTTTCGCTCCCCAAATAACGGTTAGCCTATTAATATAATCGGTATCGTCGTCTTTGAGGTATTCAAATTCATATTCTACAAATTTAGAGGCTATTTTTATAATCTTTTCACGCTGTTTTTCGATGTCTATTCCCACTTCATTTTCACTAATAATGACGGCCGAAAACGTAAAAGAATGTGTAATAGAAATGTATTTCCCATCCTTTAAATGTGGCTTACCATTGGCGTCATAAAATAAGTCGGCATCGGTATATCCAAACGCTGCCAATAAGTGTCTTACGCTTAAAAATCCACGTTGATGCAATTCACTTTTCATTCCAGATAAGCGCAATGCACTCTCTGATCTTAAGGTAATTGGCGCCAATAACTCACTGTAAGACTCTTCAATTTTCCAGATTTTAACAGTAGTTTGTGAATTTTCAGTAATGGTTTTATAAAGAGGCATTTAATATTCTGAATGTTATTGATTATCTTTGCAGTCTGAAATTTTATTGTAAATATGGCCTAAAGGCTACTTTCCAGTTTTGGTTGACGAATTTAAGCTATTTTAAGTTTAACCCAAAGTTGCGAAGCTAATAAAACTTAAAACACATTATGAGTACAAAAACAATTGCTTATGTTCCTAACAAAGTTAAAGATATGTCTTTAGCCGATTGGGGAAGAAAAGAAATAGAATTAGCCGAAGCAGAAATGCCAGGTTTAATGAGCTTACGCGAAGAATACAAAAACTCACAACCCTTAAAAGGAGCACGTATTGCAGGTTGTTTACACATGACCATTCAAACGGCTGTTTTAATTGAAACATTACAATCTTTAGGCGCTCAAGTTACGTGGAGTTCTTGTAATATTTTCTCTACTCAAGATCAAGCGGCTGCCGCTATTGCACAAACAGGAACTGCTGTTTATGCTTGGAAAGATATGACAGAAGAAGAATTTGAATGGTGTATCGAGCAAACCTTGTTTTTTGGAGAGGACAGACAGCCCCTAAACATGATTCTTGATGATGGTGGAGATTTAACAAATATGGTTTTAGATAAATATCCTGAATTAGCAGCAGGAATTAACGGTTTATCTGAAGAAACTACTACCGGAGTACACCGTTTATACGAACGTGTAAAAGCAGGGACATTACCAATGCCAGCTATTAACGTTAACGATAGTGTAACAAAATCTAAATTCGATAATAAATACGGATGTCGCGAAAGTGCCGTAGATGCAGTACGTCGTGCCACCGATATTATGTTAGCTGGTAAACGTGTTATCGTTTGTGGTTACGGTGATGTTGGTAAAGGTACAGCCGCTTCTTTTAAAGGCGCCGGAAGTATTGTTACCGTTACAGAAATAGACCCTATCTGTGCGCTACAAGCAGCAATGGACGGTTTTGAGGTTAAAAAACTAGAAACAGTTATAAAAACGGCCGATATCATTATTACAACGACTGGAAATAAAGACATTGTACGTGGTGAGCACTTTAAGGCTATGAAAGATAAAACCATCGTTTGTAACATTGGGCATTTCGATAACGAAATTCAAGTATCTTGGTTAAACGATAACTATGGTGATACTAAAAACACGATTAAACCACAAGTTGATAAATATACAATAGACGGAAAAGATATTATTTTATTAGCCGAAGGTCGTTTAGTAAACCTAGGCTGTGCAACAGGTCACCCAAGTTTTGTAATGAGTAACTCATTCACAAACCAAACCTTAGCGCAGATTGAATTATGGACTAACAGAGACGCTTACGAAAACCAAGTGTATATGTTACCTAAGTATTTAGACGAAAAAGTAGCCAAATTACACTTAGCAAAAATAGGTGTTGAGCTTACCGAATTAGAGCAATACCAAGCAGAATATATTGGTGTAAAAGTTGAAGGTCCTTTCAAACCTGAATACTACAGATACTAAAAAAGACCGCCAGCACTTCTATACTATAGGTCGCTGCGTTTATAAAATTATATTAAATCCCATACAGTTATGTTTGGGATTTTTTTTGTACGTTACCACAAGGGTCGGGCTTTCCACAGTCGCTTTGTTGCGTTGCATAGGCGCAACAACACAAAAAGAGCTCCGACAAATGCTACAATCCCTAACGCAGGTTAGCGAGTAACAGCACTTCCGAACAGTAAAAAGGCATATAACTCCCTATTCAGGGCTCATCCCTAAAGATTGTGTTTTGGGAAGTCTATGTACTGGGCAAGTACAGCAACCTAAAGCTTAGAGTTGTATAAAAAAATAGATTTATAAAGTAATAAAGTTGTCTTCTCAAGCACAGTCGAGAGGTACTTACGAACTGATAAATAAAAAAAATTGCAATCCTAAAATCCCACAACTTTTGGAATTGATCCAGTTTTATCGGTCGCAAGAATTAGATAGGCTTATCTATTCTATCGATCTCAAAATTAAAACGACTACACACATCGCTTTTGCGAATGATCCCCGATTATTACGCACAAAAAAAACGCCTTTTCAATTAAGAAAAGGCGTTTAATACATTTAAAAGAAAAATTTCTAAGCTTCGAAAGGCTCAATAGAAATGTAAGATTTATCATCTTTTTTCTTTGTAAATTTTACTAGACCATCTACTCTAGCGTGTAAAGTATGATCTTTTCCTTGGTATACATTTTCACCTGGGTGATGCGTGTTACCACGTTGTCTTATGATAATGTTTCCAGCAATAGCAGCTTGTCCACCAAAAATCTTAACACCTAAACGTTTCGATTCTGATTCTCTACCATTTTTAGAACTACCAACTCCTTTTTTGTGAGCCATTGTCTTAAGGTTTTATAAAGTTAATAATTAGCTTAATGCAGCAATTAATTCAGCTTTCTTCATAGAAGAGTATCCTGAAATTTCTTTCGCCTTAGCCATATCTCTTAATTCAGCAACGGTTAAGTTACTTAAATCATCGTTTGCATCTGCTTTTGCTTCAACTTTAGATTCAGCTTTGGTTTCTTTTTTTGGAGCAGCTTTTGCTCCCGAAGTTAAAATATCTCCAATAATAATTTCAGAAATGGCTTGTCTGTGACCGTTTTTCTTTCGGTAACCTTTTCTTCTTTTCTTTTTGAAAACAATAACTTTATCACCCTGAAGGTGACTTAAGACTTTTGCACTTACTTGTGCTCCGCCTATAGCTGGGGCGCCTAGAGTTATATTGTCACCATCTGCAATTAAAAGAACTTTATCGAAAGATATCTCTTTCCCTTCTTCTACTGCTAAACGATTAACGTAAACTTTTTGGTCTTTTACAACTTTAAATTGATGCCCTGCTATCTCTACAATTGCGTACATAGCGTAACGTTTTTATTTAATTAAATTGATAAAATGAGTGCAAATATAACTCTAATTAATTAATCTACAAGCATTTTATACATTTTGCGCAACATTATTACTGTTTTTAAATAATTGCATACACGTTAATGTTAAAACAACAGTTGTTGCAAAACCCATTATTGCGACAACAAAAGCCACTAAACCAACGCCTACTCTGTAATCGCCTTTAAACACATTTAGCAATTTTTCTAAAAACAAAGGGTCGATTTCGGTGGCGTAAAACAAGAAAAAAACTGTAAACAATAGTGTTGCAATAAACCCAGAAACTAGTCCAACAGTAAAACCTCCTGTATATGTAAAGTTTTTACCCTGCTCTAACTTGTAATATCGTATGGTTTCATAAATACCAAAACCGGTAATCACACCATTTAGTAAACTAAACATTGGTTTTGTGTGCAAGCCAAACAAAGACAAAATTAAAAAGAACGCAACTAATAAGGCACTAATTATTATTCCAAATCTAACTGGTAAAGCTATTTTTCTCATTATGTGTATATATATTTTTTTGTATTTCCATAAAGTTCGGGAAATAAATTGATTTATTGGGCATAACTCATTATTTTTTAACGAATAAACCATTTAAAACCCTTTACAATTGTTATTTTTGGTTAAGGCTTGTAACAAAAAGCACGCTTTATAGACCTATAATTAAATTGATTAACTAAAACAATCTCAAAAATGAAAAAAAATTTATTCTCGTTAGCGGCTTTGCTTTTAGCTGGTATATCTATGCACGCTCAAGAAGTTAAGTTTGAAGAGTATGATTTAGATAATGGCATGCACGTTATTTTACATCAAGACAATTCCGCTCCAGTTGTAACCACCTCTGTTATGTACCATGTTGGTGCAAAAGACGAAAACCCAGAACGAACTGGAATGGCCCACTTTTTTGAACACCTATTATTCGAGGGCACCAAAAACATCCCGCGTGGCGAATGGTTTACTATTGTGTCGTCCAACGGCGGAAGCAATAATGCAAATACTACAGACGACAGAACGTACTACTACGAAGTATTCCCTTCTAACAGCCTAGAATTAGGTTTATGGATGGAATCTGAGCGTTTACTACACCCTATTATTAACCAAATTGGTGTAGATACACAAAATGAAGTCGTAAAGGAAGAAAAACGTTTACGTGTAGACAACCAGCCCTACGGAAATCTCTTGGCTGAAGTAAAACAATACATCTTTAAAAAGCACCCGTATAAAGGAACAACTATTGGTAAAATGGAACATCTTGACGCCGCTTCTTTAGAAGAATTTAAAGCGTTCAACAAAAAGTTCTATGTGCCAAACAACGCTGTATTAGTTGTGGCTGGAGATATTGATGTTGCCGAAACAAAAAAAATGGTTCAAAATTATTTTGGCCCTATTCCTAGAGGTGAAGCTATTGTAAGAAATTTTCCAAAAGAAGATCCTATTACAGAAACGATAACAGCGAAAGCTTACGATAGTAATATTCAAATTCCAGCGGTAATTGCTGCATATAGAACACCGTCTTTTAAAGAGCGCGATGCTTATGTTTTAGATATGATTTCTAGTTATCTAAGCGATGGAAAGTCTTCTGTTTTATACAAAAAACTAGTGGATGATAAAAAAATGGCGTTACAAGTGGCAGCGGTTAACTTAAGTCAAGAAGATTATGGTACATATGCTCTTTTTGCCTTACCACTAGGCGATGTTACTTTAGACCAATTGGTAAGTGAAATGGATGAGGAGGTTGTTAAAATTCAACAAGAGTTAATCTCTGAAAAAGACCATCAAAAACTTCTTAATAAATTCGAGAATAATTTTGTTAACGCAAACTCTAGCGTGGCTGGAATTGCAAATTCTTTAGCACGATACTACATGCTATATGGCGATGTTAATTTAATTAATAACGAACTCGAAATTTACAAATCTATTACCAGAAAAGAAATGCAAGCTGTTGCTAACAAATATCTAAACCCAAACCAGCGTTTAATTTTAGATTATTTACCACAAAAAGACGACAACTAAAATATACGATTAAACAGACGCTTTTAATTCAAATTTAATTTGAAAGAGCACCCTTTAAAAACGATATTAAAACAAAACAATACAGATGAAAACAAAAATAACGACTCTTATAGCATTGTTTTTATTATCTCTTTCTGCAACAGCACAAATAGATAGATCAATGCAACCAAAACCAGGACCAGCTCCAAAAATTACGTTGGAAGTGCCCGGTGAATTTCAACTTAAAAACGGACTTAAAGTGTTGGTGGTAGAAAACCACAAATTACCGCGGGTATCTTACACTTTAAAAATTGACAACAAACCACACGCTGAAGGAAAAAACGCTGGTACCTCTAGTCTATTAGGCGCAATGCTTGGAAACGGAACGGCTACTATTTCTAAAGATGTCTTTAACGAAGAAATCGATTTCTTAGGAGCGCGACTCAATTTTAATGCTGAAGGCGCTTCAGCAAGTGCACTTTCAAAATATTCTGAGCGTATTATGGAGCTAATGGCAGACGCTGCTATTAATCCACTTTTAACAGATGAAGAATTTCAGAAAGAAAAAGCAAAAGCAATCGAAGGAATTAAGTCGAACGCTAAAAGTGTAGATGCAGTAGCCTCTCGCGTTGGCGGCGCCTTGTCTTACGGTAAAAATCACCCTTATGGAGAATTTGTTACCGAAGAAACCCTAAACAACATCACCATAGATAATATCCGTGCCTATTATCAGACATATTTTAACCCAAACAATGCGTATTTAGTAATTGTAGGTGACGTCGATTTTTATACCATAAAAAAACAAGTTGAAAAATACTTCAAAAAATGGGAAGAAGAAGCAGATATTTCAACGACTGTACCAAAGCCAATAGATAATGTGCAATACACACAAATCAACTTTATTGATATGCCGAATGCGGTGCAATCCAATATCTCAATAACGAACAACGTCGTCTTAAAAATGAATGACCCCGATTACCACGCGGTATTAATTGCTAATAAAATCTTAGGTGGCGGTTTTAATTCTTACTTAAATATGAATCTACGTGAAGCTAACGGTTATACTTATGGCGCACGGTCTAATGTCGGTACAGATCGCTACGGCGCTTCTCGTTTTACAGCAGGAACAGCAGTAAGAAACGCGGTTACAGACAGTGCTGTCGTAGAAAGCTTAAAAGAATTAAAGCGTATTAAAACGACAAATGTTACTTATGAAGCTTTAAATAATGCTAAAGCAAAATATGTTGGAGACTTTGTTTTAGCTCTAGAAAGCCCAAGAACTGTAGCAAACTATGCTTTAAATATAAAAACAGATAACTTGCCTAAAGATTTCTATAAAACGTATTTAGAAAAAATTAATGCCGTAACTGTTGCCGATGTGAAACGTGTTGCAAATAAATATTTCTCTACCGATAATGCTAGAATTGTTGTTGTAGGAAAAGGAAGTGAGGTTATAAATAACTTAGAGAAAACTGGACTCACAATTAAATATTTTGATGCTTACGCAAACCCAGTTGATAAACCAACATTTTCGAAACCCATACCTGAAGGTGTCACAGCACAAACAGTAATTAATGATTACATTACTGCTATTGGAGGTAAAGAGAACTTAAACAAAGTAAACTCTCTTTTAGTAGAAGCAAACGTCACCATTCAAGGCGCACCATACGCACCAAAAGCAACGGTTAAATCTATGGCGCCAAATAAGTTTTCTATGGAATTAAACATAGAAGGAATGGGTACTGTTATGAAACAAAAATTTAACGGTGTTTCTGGGTACCAAGAACAGGCAGGCCAAAGAGCCCCTATGGAAGCATCAGTTCTAGCTGAAAAGAAAGCTCAAAAAGGAATATTCGAAGAACTATATTTAACGCCAGCCGATATGTCTCTAGAATCTATTATTGTAATAGAGGGCCAAGATACCTATAAAATTAAAGTAACTCAAGGAGATAAAGTATCTCATAAATATTATGGTGTAGACAGTAATTATTTAGTGCGTACTGAAGGCACTACAGAAGCGCAAGGCCAAACAATCAATTCAGTTGAAGACACTTCAAATTACAAGAAAGTAAACGATGTAATGATTCCCTATACACAACATATCGTTAACGGGCCGCAAACTATAATTTTTGAAACGACCTCTGTAAAAATAAATGAAGGTGTTTCAGTTGAAGATTTTAATTAATTAGTAAACATTTTTACCCTATCAAACCGGTACTTTTTAAGTATCGGTTTTTTTTATGCTTTTGTCCTATTGGCCAAATACACGCCAATTAAAATAAATAAACTTCCAAATCCTTGAGACCAACTAAACCCTTCACCATCTAGCAAACCCCAGCCCAAGGCAACTATAGGCATTACGTAAGTGACTGACGAAGCAAAAACAGGCGTCGAAAGCTGCACCAATTTAAAAAACAACACTTTTGCCATTGCCGTGCCAAATAGAGCAAGAACAAAGACATGAAATAAGGCACTTTTAAGCTCCGGACTATTGAAAGTATCCACCGTAAAAAAACCTGAAAACAGCAAGACAATTAACGCAGGCACAATTATAGTGGAATAGCTCCCCACAGCAATCGTTAAAGGTTTAACATGTTGTAAATACCGTTTAATAATATTTACATTCGCCGCATACATAAGCGTAGATAAAATAATATATCCAGCAAAGAAGTAATTTTGATTCGGATTTAACTCTGCTCCTTTTAAAATTAAAATAGAAGTCCCAATAAAACCAATAATCACTCCTGCTATTTGTCGTTTTGTAGATGCGATTTTAAATATAGCAAATCCCATTAAAATGGTGTTTAACGGTACTAATGAATTTAAAATGGAAGCAACCGCACTATCAATTTCGGTTTGGGCGATAGCAAACAAAAATGCAGGAAAAAAAGAGCCTAGAAAACCCGATAATGCCATCCATTTCCAAGTGCCTTTTTCAATTTTTTTAATGTGATTAAAGCCAACTGCTAATAATAACAACCCTGTAATTAGATTTCTTAAAGCCCCCAATTGAAAGGACGTTAAACCAATTAAAGATTTTTTAATTAATATAAAGGACGTACCCCAAATTACAGATAATATAATCAGGTATGTCCATTTAGAATTTTTCATTAGTGTTAATTATTTTAATAATATGCAAAAATGTATTATTTAAGTCAATAAATAATACATTTTTGCTAATTTTGTAAGAGACAAATTAATCTTATACACACTATGAAAAATTTAAAAAACAGTATAGTTATCGCTGTATTAGCATTACTTGCTTTTAACTGTAAGAATGAAGCGCAACCGGAAGTTAAGACAGTAGACACAGAAACGACAGTTACCGCTGACGCCGAAAAAGCAGAATTAGATCCCAATGCCACCTACGCCAAAGCAGAATTTAAAATAGAAGGAATGACTTGCGCCATAGGCTGCGCCAAAACCATAGAGAAAAAAATCTCTAAAATGGAAGGCGTAAAATCGGTGGCTGTCGATTTTGATAGAGAATTAGCAATGGTAGAATACGACGAAGCTAAAGTCACTCCTGCGTCCTTAGAAACAACCGTAACTGGTGTGTCTGACACTTATACAGTAAAAGATATTAAATCTGTTACAGCGTTTTCGAAAGCAAAATCTTGCGATAAAGACTGTTGTAAAGATAAAACAGCGGAAGAGAAAGCAAATTGCAAAATGGATTGCTGTACAAAAGCTGCTGAAGGTTTAGAAAAAACTATGGCTTGTGCTAAAGATTGTAAAAAAGCGTGCTGCTCTAAAGAGGCAAAGAAAGCATAATTTACAGATACAATTTACTAGAAAAGGTTTCGCTATGCGAAGCCTTTTCTATTCATTACCTTTTAGTGTCTGCATAAAATTGACGTATTCTTTTATTTCCAAGTAATACTTTCCATTAATCGCTTAATGTCTTTTTGAAGATATTTCGCGGCCGGATAAATAGAGTCGTAATTAGGTTTTGCGTAGAAATATAAAGACCCAATTAAAAAATGATTAGTACTGTCGGTTACATAAAATTGCGCTTGCGAAGCAGCATCTCCATTTACTTCGTAGTACATACCGTAAACATTACTCCTTTTGTTTTCATAGACCTCTCCAGCAATACCATCTGCTTTTTTAGTGTGTTCTTGCGTAAAGTTCTGAGCATCTATTAAATAATTTCTGAGGTACGCTTCGTTACCTTCAATATTTTTATAGGTTAAGTAAATAGTACCTTTTAATTTCTTGTAAGTTACATTCACACCATAACTTAATGTCGCCGCTGGCAACTGTTTTACGCTTACTTTTTCTGCCAATTCATTTTTATCAAAACTAAACGGAACCTCCAAATTCTCCCTATTATAAATAGCTTCAGGATATTCTAATCTTAAAAAGGCCTTGGGCTTAGGTGTTACCGCTTCATTACAGCCTAACAGCGTAAAAAAGAAGACAACTATCACACTGCTTTTTAGGTCAATACAACTCTTTATAGTATTCATTTTAACAATCTAATTTTTAAACATCCTCAGTACTAGGTAAGGTTACTTTTAAACGTTTTATTCTTTTATTATCTAAAACCTCAATACTAAACATATAGTCTTCAAACGTAATCTCGTCGGCTTGTGAAGGGAATCCTCCAGAAATCTCTAGTATAAAGCCAGCTAGGGTTTCAGCTTCTCCTTTTTTATCTTCAAAAACGCTCGAATTGTCGAGCTTTATAATTTTATAAAAATCTTTTAAAGCCGTTTTCCCTTCGAACACGTAGTTTTTATCGTCTAATTTAGAAAAAATCACATCCTCATCATCAAACTCATCACTAATATCTCCTACAATTTCTTCTATGATATCTTCTAAAGACACAATACCAGATGTGCCACCATATTCGTCTACCACTACAGCCAGATGGACTTTCTTCTCCTGAAATTCAGCCATTAAATTATCCAGTTTTTTATTTTCTGGCACAAAAAACGGTTCACGAATTAACGCGACCCAGTCTAATGTTTTATCGTTTATGTGCGGTAGTAAATCTTTAACGTACAGTATTCCTTTTATATTATCGACATTATCGGTGTATACCGGGATTCTAGAATAGCCGTTCTCGGTGATTTCCTTAATAATTTCACTGTATTCCTGCTCTACATTTAACGCAAAAATATCCAAACGCGGTCGCATTACTTGCTTGGTGTCGGTGTTACCAAACGACACAATTCCTTTAAGTATTTTCTGCTCTTCTTTTGTCGTATCGTCTCCACTTGTAAGCTCTAAAGCTTGCGATAATTGGTCTACACTTAAATTAGATTTTTGTTTTCCTAATTTGTTATGAATGCCTAGCGTTATAGCACGCATTGGCAAACTTATAGGAGAAAAAAGAAAATCTAAAACTCGTAGTGGAAAGGCCATTAAAATAGCAAATTTCAAACTGTTTCGGCTAGCATAAACTTTGGGTAAAATCTCACCAAACAGCAAAATTAAGAAGGTAATTACAACAACCTCGACCACAAATTTAAGGGCAGGATTGACTATGCTTTCAAACATAAAATTCCCTAAAAAGGCGAAAAGTATAACAATACCAATATTAATGAAGTTGTTAGCAACTAGAATTGTTGCCAGTAGCTTTTTAGGACGCTCTAGAAGGCCGGTAATTATTTCGATAGCTTTAGACGATTTATAGTCTTCCTGCTCGATGTCTGTTCTAGTTAACGAAAAAAGAGCGACTTCTGCTCCAGATATTAAAGCGGAACAAATTAGTAATATTATTAACAATAAAAAACCTAAAACAACCGAAAAATCGATTGAAGAAATAAATGAAAATAAGCTCGTGGGTTCGGGATCCAATGCGTTAAAATTTAGTATTAAAATGGTAAATCGTTATCACCATCGTTGTTAGAATCTTTGGCAGCAGAGGGCGAAGTTAAGCCGTTCTTTGGCGCTTCGTTTTGAGACTCTTGTTTAGATTCTTGAGAGGCAGCTGCATTTTGTTCACTTTCTTTCTTTGTACTTAAAAATGTAAAATCTGTAGCTTGAATTTCTGTTGCATAGCGATCGTTACCAGAATCATCTTGCCATTTTCTTGTTTTAAGACGGCCTTCAATATAGACTTTATCGCCTTTACTTAAATATTTTTCGCAAATTTCTGCCGCTTTGTTACGCAACACAATATTGTGCCATTCGGTATTTGTAACGCGTTCGTTATTTTGTTTACTTACATAGGTTTCGTTAGTCGCTAAAGGAAAACGCCCAACACACCCGCCACCTTCAAAATAGTGCATTTTGATTTCGTCTCCTAAATGCCCAATTAGCATAACTTTATTTAACGTACCTGACATAAATAGTCTTTAGTTTAATCCGCAAAATTACGGCTTTACAATTCATAAATTTAAATTTAATAAAAAAATATGGTTCGCCGTGTTAAAGCTTTAAAAATTAAAATTTTCAATAAAATTACCTATTAAAATAGGAACAGGAAATGTGGGCACCTTATTAAAAGGCACGCCCTCTGGTAACGTACCATTTACAGTAACTATCCAGAATTTAGTGTACAAATGTTGGTGCGATAATTTATGTACAATATCGGTTGTGTTATATAAGGACAATTCTAGAGTTTCAGATTCCACATAGTTTAACGCTTTAACAGCTTTTAGTACCGTCTCATAATTGGCCGCTGTATCGGTTTCAATTAATGGAAATTGATACAAATTTTGCCAAATCCCTTTACCTTGCCGTTGTTCGACAATTGTTGTATTATCTTCGGAAAGTATAACGATATAATTAAAGAATTTTTTCTTCACCTTTAAAGCCTTCAATTTAACGGGCAAACATTTAATCTCTTCCTTTTGAAAGGCCACACAATCGCTACTAAAAGGGCAAACCGTGCAGTCGGGCGTTTTAGGTTTGCATTGGCGTGCTCCAAACTCCATAATCGCTTGGTTAAATGTTGCAGGATCTACAGTCTCAATAAGATTCTGAGCTATAGCTTTAAACTCCTTAAAACCCTTACCGCCAGTAATAGGGGTATAAATACCATAAAAACGTGATAAAAAACGATACACGTTTCCATCTATCACCGCTGTTTTCTCATTATAACAAAAGGATGCTATTGCACTTGCGGTATAGTCACCCACTCCCTTTAGTTTAATAATCTCGGAAAACGTTTTTGGAAACACCCCCTTTAATTCGGTTGCGATATATTGTGCAGAAGTATGTAAATTTCGAGCTCGAGAATAGTAACCGAGTCCTTGCCATAATTTTAGAACATCGCTTTCATCGGCATCGGCAAGATCAAATATTGTGGGGTAATTAGAGACAAATGACGTGTAATATGGTAACCCTTGAGCAACTTGTGTCTGTTGTAGAATAATTTCTGACAGCCAAATAGAATAGGGATCGGTTGTGTTTCGCCACGGTAAATCGCGCTTATTTACTATATACCAGTCTATTAGAGTTTTCTGTATGTTCATTTTTTAATTAAATACTATGCACAAATGTAAACGTTTATAGCATTAAATTTTAATGGATTAGGTTTGAAATATTGAATATTAAATTCTTATATTTGCCTTCCCTTATAATTAATAGTAACGCAAACAAGAAAAGAAAATGACTAAAGCTGATTTAGTATCAAAAATTTCTGAAAAATTAGGAATTGAAAAAGGAGATGTACAAGCTACTATCGAGACTTTTATGGATGAAGTAAAAACATCTTTAGAAAGTGGTGACAATGTATATTTAAGAGGTTTTGGTAGTTTTATTATTAAAACTAGAGCTGAAAAAACGGGTAGAAATATATCAAAGAATACTACCATTAAAATCCCTGCACACAATATACCTGCTTTTAAACCGGCAAAAGTATTTGTAGAGGGTGTAAAAACGAATGTAGACGTAAAGTAACATATAAACGAATTATTAATTTAAAACCAAGATCTTATGCCAAGTGGTAAAAAAAGAAAAAGACACAAGGTTGCAACGCATAAGCGTAAAAAAAGAAGACGCGCTAATCGACACAAAAAGAAGAAATAGTTCAAAAAAGTAGTTGTAAAACTACTTTTTTGTTTTATTAAAACAATGTTCTTTGACAACGAGTTTAATGTTAAAAATATGTAAGACCTTGCGTATTTGTTAAACTCACTGGATTTTAAAATCCTGTGAAAAATAATGTATAATCCATCTATACTTAATTGTATGGATAAAAATTAACTTATGGATAAAGAATTGATTATTCGATCTAATTCAGAAGCTGTTGATTTTGCCTTATTAAAAGATGGAAAACTTATTGAATTGCATAAAGAGGAGGATGGTATCAAGTTTGCCGTTGGTGATGTGTTTATTGCCAAAATACGGAAAGCGGTACCTGGACTTAATGCTGCATTTGTAAATGTAGGTTATGAAAAAGATGCGTTTTTGCATTATCATGATTTAGGCCCAAAAATTTCTTCTCTTTTGAAATTCACAAAACGTGTAAGCACAGGTAAATTAAATGACTTTTCTTTAAAAGACTACCCATTTGAAAAAGAGATTGATAAAGACGGTAAAGTTGCCGATGTTTTAAAATCAAATCAATCTCTATTAGTACAAATAGTAAAGGAACCAATTTCTACCAAAGGCCCTAGAATAAGCTCAGAGCTTTCTATAGCCGGTAGATATATTGTTTTAGTCCCGTTTTCTGATCGTATTTCTATTTCTCAAAAAATAGAAGATAAAGCAGAAAAGGAACGATTAAAATTATTAGTTAGGAGTATAACTCCTAAAGGTTTCGGAGTTATTGTGCGCACAGTAGCCGAAGGTAAAAAAGTGGCAGAATTAGATAAAGATTTACAAAATTTGTTAGGTCGCTGGACCGCAATGTGTAAAAAACTAAACAAAGCCAATCATCCCTCAAAAGTATTAGGAGAATTAAATAAAGCCTCTTCAATGTTAAGAGATATATTTAACGACTCTTTTACTAGTATTCAAGTAGACGATGAAGCGCTTTACATTCAAATTAAAGAGTATGTGCAAGAAATTGCACCAAAAAAAGAATCAATCGTAAAATTACATCAATCTAACATTCCTATTTTTGAAAAATATGGAGTAGAAAGACAGATAAAAACCGCTTTTGGTAAAACGGTTTCTATGGCTAAAGGGGCTTACCTTGTCATAGAACATACCGAAGCACTACATGTTATTGATGTAAATAGCGGAAATAGATCTAACAAATCTAACTCTCAAGAAGAGACTGCAATGGAAGTTAATATGATTTCTGCAGCTGAAATTGCTAGACAACTTCGTCTTCGTGATATGGGAGGAATTATTGTTGTTGACTTTATAGATTTAAATAAAGCTGATAACAGAAAGAAACTCTACAACTTTCTTCGCGATGAAATGAAAGATGATAGAGCAAAACACAAAATATTACCGCCAAGTAAATTTGGATTAATTCAAATTACTAGACAGAGAGTAAGACCAGAAATGAACATTAAAACCAGCGAGGAAAATCCTAATGGAAATAATGGCGAAGAAGTTGAAGCTCCAATTATTTTAGTACAAAAATTAACGCATGAACTTGAGCAATTATTTAAAAAAGACTATAAAAAGATAACTTTAAACACACATCCTTTTATAGCGGCCTTTCTTACGAGAGGTTTTCCATCTATACGTTCAAAATGGTTTTTTGAACACAAAAAATGGGTCAAAATTTTACCTAGAGATGCTTACACATATTTAGAATACCATTTTATTGATAAAAATGGTGAAGAAATTAAATAAAAAAAACCACATCTTAATCGATGTGGTTTTTTTTTGCTTTAAACGGAAATATGCAGACTATAGTGTATACTCATTATTGTCCCTTAATATCGCTTTGTTATGCCTTAGACATCTTAAATAGGGATTATTCTCGACAATGGTGAGAAATGTCGCCGTTCAAAACTTAGAACACTTGGGATAGAGAATTCAATCTAATTATTAATGACCGGTAAAGCCTTCAGACTACGCTCAGAATAAACTAAAACCGAAGCTCGGTGGAGATTATCAATCATTTTTTATTTATGACTTTATAAGCCACCTCTCGACTGCGCTCGAGGGACAAGTTTAATACTTTTTAAATATATTTTTAATAGACAGTTTTACGCCTTAGGTTAATGCCGTGTCCGGCAAATAAGGTTGCCTAAACACAACATTTAGAATTGTTCTTATATCCTACTAATTATCATAGCCCAAATAATTAATTACTAGCTATAAAAAAAGCCAGAACATAAGTTCTGGCTTTTTAATTTTAGAAACTAACTCTTGGAGGTTAATTACTGTTAGGTCCACCACTTTTAATAGTGAATTGAGAACGTCTGTTTTGTTGATGTTGCGCTTCAGTACAGTTTGTACCGCACTGCACTGCAGGCTCACTTTCTCCTTTGCCTTCTCCTGTT
>NZ_VSKN01000017.1:0-65143 GCF_008086185.1 Bizionia gelidisalsuginis | reverse complement strand
AAACCATTTTCAAAACAGAATAATAACAACCCCTAAAATCAGAATACTTATGAAAACCTTAAAAATTACTTTTATCGCTCTTTTTTCACTCGGACTATTCACTGCTTTAGCTTCAACTGTTACTGTTACACCGACGACAACCTCAAACACAGAGCTTGCGCCAACCGAAGTACACCTAGCAACAACATCTCACAAAGTAAAAATCAGCGTCCCTACCAACGGATAGATTTTCAATTTAAACCATTTTCAAAACAGAATAATAACAACCCCTAAAATCAGAATACTTATGAAAACCTTAAAAATTACTTTTATCGCTCTTTTTTCACTCGGACTATTCACTGCTTTAGCTTCAACTGTTACTGTTACACCGACGACAACCTCAAACACAGAGCTTGCGCCAACCGAAGTACACCTAGCAACAACATCTCATAAAGTAAAAATCAGCGTCCCTACCAACGGATAGATTTTCATAATTAAACAGATAAAAGAATAGAACACCTTTATTTTTTTAGAGATAATTCAACTTATTTATTCCAAAAAGTATACATTGTAGGCCCTCCTTTAACGTTAATTAAATTGAAATACTTTTTATTTTTACTAGGTGTACTATTGCTGCCTATTGCCTTGCATTCGCAATCTAAAAAAGTGAATAGAGTGGAGCGGATTTACCAGTTTCATGACTCAGCAAAGACGGCGTCTTACACTATGCCGCAGCGGTTTGATTACGCTCGAAGCGGTATAGCACTAGCGCATTTAGAGCAAGTCGATAGCATTGTTTTATCTAGCAATAGAGTCTTGTCTTATCTTTTTATTATAAACAGGGACATCGATTCGATTTACCCTATAAATAGAGAGAATTTAAGATTGTCTTTGCGGTTAAAAGATTCTTTACGAATGGCTTATGCGACTAATAATCTCGGTTATTATTTTCAAGAAACCAATGTGTTGGATAGTTCTTACTACTATTATGCAAAAGCACGAAAACTTTACCAATCTCAGGGAAAAGTTAGGAATCAAGCTTCTGTATTGCTCAATATGGCTATTATACAAGAGCAGGAGCGCGATTTTATGGGAAGTGAAATTAGCGCTATTAAAGCTGTTGAGGTTTTAAAAACACTCGCGCCAAGCGACGCTATTTACGATTTGTTATGGTCTCTACATAATGTGTTGGGGATAGCTGCCGAGCAATTAGAACGTTTTGATGAAGCTATAGAATACCATTCAAAAGCATTCGCCTATGCCAATAAAATGGATGATAGTGAGAGTTTACGGCTTTACACTCAAACCAATTTAGCGATTTTATACCGCAGAAAAGGTGATTATGAAAAAGCCGAACAACGTTTCTATGCTATTTTAAAAAACTCAGCCCTTAAATACGAAGACCCTAGTACCTACTCATTAGTGATGGCCGGTTTAGCCTATTGTGAGTTTCTTGACCCTAACCGACATAACGACGCCCAAATACGATCCCGGTTTAAAGAGTCTATAGCGGTCGCTGAAGCGTCCGATTTTTTAATGGAATTAATGTATGCCAATCACTATTATGGGGAGTATTTATTAGATAAAAATGAAAAAAAATCGGCCATAACACATATTAATATAGCACACGCATTAGCGAAAAAATTAAACGCTAACGAATCTGTTTTAAATACGTTGCTTTTAAAATCTAAAATAGAAGATGATACCATTTCGAAAAGCTATTTACTAGACTATATACAATTAAATGATAGTTTAGTGTTAAAAGAGCGGCTTATTAGAAACAAATTCGCACGAATAGATTACGAAACTGATATTATCAAAAAAGAAAAGGAAATCATTTCAAAACAGCGTTTATGGTTAATGCTGATATCGGCAGTTTTATTGATTTCGTTGTTTTTAGTGTACAGTATAAAAAACCACCGCTCGCGAAAACGAGAACTTGAAGTTGCTAAAACGCAGCAAGAGGCGAATGAAGAGATTTACAACCTAATGTTGTCGCAACAAGAACACTTAAATCACGCTAAAGAGCAAGAGAAGAAGCGGATTTCTCAAGATTTACACGATGGTGTTTTAGGGCGGTTATTTGGCACGCGGTTAAGTTTAGATAGTTTGAATTTTAGTACAACTGCTGATGCTATTGAAACCCGTAGTACCTACATTGATGAATTAAAAAGTATTGAAGATGACATTCGGGAAGTGTCTCATAAGTTAAATACCGATTTTATCAATCAGTCCAAATTTACCGATATTATAGAGACTTTGTTGAAAACACAGTCGACGGCCTTGGGTTTACACTATCGTATGGATGTGGATGATACTATTAATTGGGATCAATTGTCCAATAAAACTAAAATCCATATGTATCGTATCACACAAGAATCGTTACAAAACATTTTTAAACACGCGGAAGCAACTAAAGTAAATGTGATTATTAAATTAGAAAATAAAAACCTTATTTTAGAGGTGCAAGACAACGGTAAAGGCTTTAATGATTCTAAAACCAGAAAGGGAATAGGACTAAAAAATATGCGAGATCGCGTGAGCGAAATTGACGGTGCTTTAGTTTTAGATTCCGACATTAACACTGGTACAATAGTACGAATTACAATCCCCTACCTATAAAATATGAGGCTCTTAACCTATGCACAAAACACCTATTAAAATATTGATGACGGACGATCACCCTATGATTATTGAAGGGTATCAAAACACGCTGTTATCGTCCAAAAAAGAACATCAAGAATTGGATATTGCTATCGCTAGTAATTGTGACGAATCTATAAAGGCCATTAAAAAGTCGATGGCGATAAAGTCTCCTTTCGATATCTTTTTTTTTGATATCAGTCTTCCTCCTTCAAAAGATGGGGTGTATCAATCTGGTGTCGATTTAGCCGCTTATGTTAAGCAATACGTGCCAGCAGCCAAAGTCGTGTTGTTAACGATGTTTAACGAGTCGTACCGCATTCATACCATTATAAAAAACATTAAACCAGAAGGGTTTTTAATAAAAAGTGATATTACTTCAAAAGAACTATCTAGCGGTTTTCAAGCCGTTATTAATAACCCGCCTTTTTATAGCGGAACGGTGAATAAAATTTTGAATAAGATGACGTCAAGCCGTTTAGATGTCGACGATGTAAGTCACGAAATTTTATATCTACTTTCTCAAGGTGTTAAAAATAAGGATATGTCAAAGCGTATTAATCTCTCTTTAAGTATGATTGAAAAACGTAAAAAATATTTAAAAGAGGTTTTTAGAATCAGTGATGGAAAAGACGATACTTTGGTTATTAAAGCTAAAGACGCAGGTTTTATATAGTAAGATTTAGGTACTCTGCATTATTAAATTTATGCAGCACATTCTGCGTTTTCTTTCCATAACAGTGTGTTGCTTCTAGCATAGAATATCTACCTATACAAACCTTATGGTTTTTTTGTTTAGAAAAGAGAGCGTCTTTATAGTGCAAAACAATTTTTATAAGCAATCTGGCCTAAATGAGTGCCACTATACATCCTAAAAAGGAACCGAAAGCTGCTTTTACAGCTGTTTAAAGTCCGCTTAATTTATTAACTCTCCACCGCGTGCACTAACAAAGAGCATGCGAAAACACTTACAATAACTACATAAATGTTTATTAGTAGGACGAGTGGGTTGGTTTTGTTACGGATTAAAGGGTGCTGCTTCTGGGTATACGCTGTATTTAAACTGTGAGAAGATGACTATTGCGATGTAAAATGGAGTCGTTTAAAATAAAACCGAAGCACTGTCTTCGGTTTTTTATTTTTAGGATAATAAATTGTACTTTTCACGTTCAGTTTAGAGTATGAAAAAAGCACTTATTTTTTTACTGTTTGTCAGCGTGTATTCATGTAATTATTTTGAAGCCGAAAAAATAGCTTCGGAAGATATTTTAAATGAAGAGCTAAAAACATTCAATTGGAATACGGTCGATGCTTATCCTGCTTTTGCTTCTTGTGAGTCGTTAACCACGAAAGGGGATAGAAAGCACTGTTTTGAAAACACGTTAGCTTCCCATATTGCCAATAGCTTTTTAGAACAACGATTTATAGTCACACAAACGATAAGTGATACCGTTGTTTTGGAGTTTACTATTTCAGAAAAAGGGGTGTTAGCGCTTAATCATATTCGGGTCGATTCTTTAACGGCGCACGAAATACCTTCCATTAAAAAGATATTACAGGAAAGTTTAGAAACACTCCCAGACATTTACCCCGCCATAAAAAGAGACCAGCCGGTAAAAACTACTTTTACGATACCGCTTATTTTATCTGTTAACGAATAGCGTGCAGGTTCAACTTACAACCAATCGCGAAATCTACGGGACACTTATATTCTTTATCTAGAAAAAGAGTCACCAGAGAATTATACACAAAGGAACGGTACTTGTTGTGGGCTTTAATGAGCACTCAAAATAGAAATTATTAATGTTGCGAAACGCTTTGCACTTCGCTTAATGTTATTTATTAAACTGGCGCCCTTTCCATTTATAGGTAGAAAATAAAGTAGAACACGCAATTAAAACGGTAAATAAAGGATATAATATACTTGAAATGATATAAAAGGATGTAGAAAATGACGTCTTAAAAAAGCGACACGTTTTAAATAATAAAATGCCATCTATAACTATTTTAAGTGTAAAAATAATAAGCATTGTATTTAAAGTGATTATAGCGCTTAAAACAAAAATAAAGCTTAGTAGTACCAGCAGGTTCATCGTTAAGACTAAAACACCTACCCCCTTTCCAAACACAGAAGAATACTGCGATGTTTTTGCCGCCCAGCGCTTACGCTGCTGTACTAGCTGTATAAAATTGGGTTGCGGCTTGGTGTACACAATCGCGTTAGTACTCTTTAAATACTGTACTGCATTTGGTGTGTCTTGCAGAGCTTTTTCGAGCAAGAAAATATCGTCGCCACTTGCAATAGTGTTATTTCCTGTAAAGCCTTCCAGTTTTAAAAAAGTCTCTTTTTTGTAGGCAAAATTAGCGCCATTGCACATAAAAGGCTTATTAATACCAAAACCACCAACAGTTGCGCCCATTAAACTTAAAAAGTCTAGGGCTTGAAAGCGTTTTAAAAAGGAGTTGCTTTGGTGGTAGGCTACAGGCGCCGCAATAACATTGCAGTCATTATTTTGAATATAGCTATCCAGACTATTTAGCCATAAGTTTGGTACATTACAATCGGCGTCGGTGGTAATAATCCACTCATTTTTTGCTTTGCTGATAGCGGTTGTAATCGCATCTTTTTTTGGTGAATTTGAAATGCGCTCGTTATTTAAAATGGAATAGTGAAATGTGGGCTGTTTCTCGAAAAATTGAGAGATAAGTTGTGCCGAACCATCTTCTGAAGCATCGTCAACAAAAATAATTTCAAACCGTTCTTTCGGGTAGCGCAGCAGAACTAAACTGTCTAGTAAGTCTGTTACATTACTTGCTTCATTTCTAAAGGCAATTACTATAGAAAAACGGGTTTTAGATATGGTTTCAGAGGTGTTAAAACTTTTTATTTTGTCAAAACCGTAACAGAACCCCGCAATTAAAATCACATATAAACCAGTAACCATATAGAGGAGTAACATCATTCTATGTCGTTTTTACGGGTTTAAATTTAAGCACAAAATAACTACCAAGGCAACTCGGTAACACAAAATTAAGACTCCACATTAGGGTTGTGGTGCATAAAATGGGGAGTGCGCCAACACCAATTAATGCAAAGAGATACACCGCAATGCTGCTTTTAATTAGGACATCAAAAATAAAAATAGAGGGCATAATAGATGAAAATAAATACAGTGTTGAGATGAGCATCATAGCTTCGAGATAGGGGATTTCAATACCAAAAAGGGCGAGTATAACATAAAATTGAAATGAAAACACTAGGTATCGCAATCCCGAGATTATAAGAGTTACGCGTTTCGTTTTTGGCGAGAGTCGTTTTAGCACCAATACAAAAGGGTATAGTTTGTTGACGATCTTTTTAAAAACGTTATACGAAGACATGCGATACAGTATAATAAGGCTTGCAAGAACTGCGAGTCCTACATTTATAAGATATTTAAAGTTGAGGGGAAGCTTGTAATCCTTAGCGAGTGTTGTAAGTCCGATGACACCAAAAACGAGAGTGACTATCATTTGCATCGTGTTCCCAAAGAGGTTTAATAACACGATTTTAGTGCGATTTTGCGGCTGGTAGTATAGTGCTTTTGCGCCATAATCGCCAATGCGGTTGGGCGTTAATAAAGAAGCGGTTAACGCTCCTAAAGTTTGTTGCGAAGCCGCTTTAAAAGTGATTTTCGATAAACTGCCGACTAACACTTGCCACTTTCTTATTTCTAATCCCCAGTTGCTGCACGTTAAAACAATTAGAAACACGATGTTTAGCGTAGAAAATTGCGGGTTACTAGCTAAAAGCGCTACAAAAACAGGCAAATCGAGGGCTTCATTTTGGGTTAGTTTGTAATAAATAAAATAAAAAGCGCCAAGTACTAAACTCAATTTAATGAGTACAAAAAAGAATTGATTAGTTTTGTAAGATGCAGTTATATTCATTTCAATTAAAAATGGAATTTTAAAAGATTTGCCAAATTTAATACGTGCAAAATAAACTAAAAATAATACAATGAAGACTTCAAATACACCCTATTGTTTTTTAATCGTGTTCTTGATAAGTGCAACCTCACTTTTCGCGCAACAAGACACCAGTAAATGGAGAGCACTATTGGCTATTGGCGTTAACAGTCCGTCGCAAAGCGGTTTTGTCGCAGATTTTGAAGGCAATTCAATAAATTTCCCAACTATTAATCTAGGGGTGCAAACGCTGTTTACCCCACAAATGGGTGCTAAACTAGATTTTGGTTACAACCGCTTTTCAAATGCCGATAAGAGTCCGGCGTTTAAAGTGAATTACACCCGGATAAACGCACAATTTGTGTACGATGCCTCACCGCATCTTCTGTTTCTACCAGTTAGAATGGCAGTTGTAGGCCATATCGGTCCCGGCTATTCAATAGTAAAGCCATTGGATGTTTATGGCGATAATAAAGTATCCTTTTTGAATGCGATGGCCGGTTTGGAGTGTCATTATAATCTAGACGAGACATTGGCGTTGTATTTAGATGGTAGCTATATTAAGGGTTTCGCAAAAGATTTCGATCCAGAAATGAGTGGCTATGGCTCGTTTAATGGTGATTTGTTAACAGTAACAGTTGGTGTGTCGATCGCATTAAGTGGGTGTAGAACGTGTAATTAAATGGTAGAAGAAAAAATTATTTTAGGTATCGATCCCGGAACTACTATTATGGGTTTCGGACTTATAAAGGTAGTAAATAAGAAAATGCAATTCCTTCAGCTTAACGAATTGGATTTAAAAAAATACGACGACCATTATTTAAAACTAAAGCTTATTTTTGAGCGCACCATTGAGTTAATCGATACCCATCATCCCGATGAAATTGCTATCGAAGCACCTTTTTTTGGTAAAAACGTACAGAGTATGCTTAAGTTAGGTCGCGCTCAAGGGGTCGCTATGGCGGCTGGATTATCGCGAGAAGTGCCTATTACCGAGTATGCGCCTAAGAAAATAAAGATGGCGATTACCGGTAACGGAAACGCCAGTAAAGAGCAAGTGGCGAAAATGTTGCAAGGTATGTTAGGATTAAAAACGTTGCCTAAAAATCTAGATTCTATGGATGGTTTAGCCGCAGCCGTCTGTCATTTCTATAATTATGGTCGTGTGGAAATTGGTAAAAGTTATAGCGGTTGGAATGCTTTTGTAAAGCAAAACGAAAAGCGCGTAAAAAAGTAGTCTTAAGCCGATAAACCTCAGAAGTAACTAAAAGTAACAGTCCATTTTGGTCTGTCATTAAAGCATCACTAAAGAATTAATCTTCAGTTGAAGCACAACACACACACACACACACTTATGTCGGGTATTTATATTCATATTCCTTTTTGCAAACAAGCCTGTCACTATTGCGATTTTCATTTTTCGACCTCACTGAAAAAAAAAGGTGAACTGGTGGCGGCTTTAATGCATGAAATCGCAATGCGAAAGACTGAAATGGTTTCGAAACCTGTGGAAACTATTTACTTTGGAGGTGGCACGCCGTCGTTATTAACTAATGCCGAAATAGAAGCGATTATTGCAGCCGTTTATAAAAACTATACCGTTGCGCCCAACCCTGAAATTACACTTGAAGCGAATCCTGACGATTTAACACCGGCACGTATTTTAGAACTAAAAGCGACGCCTATTAACCGTTTAAGTATTGGTATACAATCGTTTTTTGCCGCTGATTTAAAACTGATGAATCGCGCACACAACGCGCAAGAGGCAAGCGATTGTTTAACATTTGCAACACAACATTTCGATAATATTTCGTTGGATTTAATTTACGGAGTTCCGGGCGCAAGCAATGCACAATGGGAAGCCAATATCGATCAAGCTTTAGCTTTTGGTGTGAATCATATTTCGAGTTACGCCTTAACGGTCGAGCCGAAAACGGCTTTGGCGTCTTTTATAAAAAAAGGCGTTATCGAAAATGTAGATGATGAGATGGCACAACAGCAGTTTTTTATTTTAACCGATAAGCTGGAAGCCGCAGATTTTGAACACTATGAATTATCAAACTTTGGAAAGTCGGGCTATTTTAGTCGGAATAATTCTGCGTATTGGCAAGGTAAAACCTATTTAGGTATTGGGCCTTCGGCACATTCTTTTAATGGAGAGCAGCGCAGTTGGAATATAAAAAATAACACCAAATATATTCAGGCAATTACAGAAGACAGATTGCCGCAAGAGGTTGAAACACTAAGTACAACCGATAAATACAATGAGTACGTAATGACGGGACTCCGCACCATATGGGGTGTGTCGTTAGAGAGGATCAGAACAGATTTCGGTGCGACTTTTGAAACTTACCTTTTAAAACAGAGTGATAAGCATATAAAAGAACAATTATTGTATATTGAAAATGAGAAATTAAAAGTAACCAAAAAAGGTAAATTTTTAAGCGATGGCATCGCATCAGATTTATTTAAAATTAATATATAGTGAAGGCAACAATTCAAGTAAATAGTAAAAGGTATAAAGTTGATTTAAATAAACCTCTGGATATTTCTATGCCGCTGCGTGCTTCTAAAAGCAATGCGAATGCGTGGTATGTAGATGCTCCAGAAATAAAACCTGTGGTGGTGAACAAATGGGTAGCGAGTGTGAAAAAAGGGGCTTCTGTCAATTTTAATAACATTAATTTCAATCCCCACGCACACGGCACGCACACCGAATGTGTTGGCCATATTACCGAGAAAGTATATAGCATTAATAAGTGTTTAAAACGGTTCTTTTTTGTGGCAGAACTTATTACCGTAGCCCCCGAGTTACAGGGTAAAGATTATGTCATTGGGAAGCAACAAATTCAGTTTTTATTAAAACGAAAAGTGCCACAAGCTATAGTGATTCGTACTATGCCGAATACAATCGAAAAGAAATCGCGACAGTATTCTAATACCAATTGGGCATATCTTACGGAAGAAGCAGCCGAATATCTGAAGACAAAGAATATACAGCATTTATTAATCGATTTACCAAGCGTGGATAAAGAGAAAGATAATGGCGCATTATTAGCGCATAAAGCCTTTTGGGATTATAACGGGACATTGAGAAAAGAAGCCACTATTACCGAATTTATTTATGTACCCAATACCATTGCTGATGGCGCATATATTTTAAATCTGCAAATAGCCCCTTTTGAAAACGATGCATCGCCCAGTAAACCCGTTTTGTATAAGATAGAATAGGGGAGATTCGTGGTGTTTTACTGTTGGAAGACATTTAATTAACGACTTCCCTAACATTCCATCTTTATGGAAAATAATAGGCGCGATTTTTGACACGAAAACTTGCGGTGCGTTGCTTGAAATTGAGTATAAAAAGGCGTTACTGGGTAGGCAAAACCAAGAACTCTAAGGTGGCGATAAAAGAGTTTTGGAGATATTATAACTTTGTCATTTAAAAGTATAACACCTTTGTTTGCTGCGTTCTTTACTGGCGTAAGGCTTAGGTTAAGAGAATACGTTAGGGAACATTTTAACAAAATGAAAGTTGCAGAATGTTTTGTTATTGCCGTCCACGATTACGAAAACGTGATTTATTTGGACGCTGGTATTGCTTACTTGTAAAACGGATTTTCGAAAGACAGTAATGGCAGGAGTGCGATGGTAGCATTAGGGTTATTTAATCAAAACATTTTAGAATGTCCTTTTGTAACCTATATGAAAAATAGCGTGATTAGAGTTTTAAGTCTAAAAAGCGTCTTGTAACCGAGAAACCGAGTTGTGCACTCATAAAAATAGAGCTTATAATATAAACGTATATTTATTACAGAGGCGCGCTTAACCGTTGTACCATGAAAAACAGAATTGTAATCCTGTTTTTATTCATATGTTTTGCTACGTCTTCTCAAGATCCACAGCTGATAAATAGCACCTGGTATTTGCAAGATGTAATTATTAACGAACAGGAGAATGTGCTGCCTATAAATTATGAGGTATTAACTATTAGTGCCGATTTTACCGATTCAGCCGAATTACAAACTGTTGTTTGCGATGGACTATGCGGCGATATTACGTACTTAGCGTCGCAGTTTACCTTTAACTCTTACGCCTTGACCTTAGGTGGTTGCGAAGCGGCAGTGAATTCAAATTTTCAAAATGTTTATTTCTCAGGTTTTTTGAAAATGATATTACCTCTCCCTTTTTGTATGCTATTACAGATGAAATTAACGGGAGTAAAACTTTAGTTGTAACGAATGCATCGGGAGATGAAGCTATTTATGGGAGTGTGTTATTATCTAGACAAGCGTTTGCAACACCTTTAGTATCTACGTATCCAAACCCAGTTAAAGAGACTCTTTTCGTTACCACGAACCCAAATTCAGGTTATGTTACTATAGCTATATTAAATAATCTAGGGAAACACGTACTGTCTTTAAAAAGTTCTGAATTGAACCAGACAGTGATTAATGTTGAGTCGTTAACAAGTGGACTCTATTTTTTGCGCCTTACAAATGATAACGGAGACGTTGAAGTCAGTAAATTTTTAAAACTATAAATTCATTTTTTTTACTATCTCACATAATATAAAAGCAACTTCTATTTATGAATATCGAAGACATTAGACGTTATTGTCTAGAAAAACCTCAGGTTACGGAGCATTTTCCGTTTGATGCGTCGACTTTAGTCTTTAAAGTTGCGGGTAAAATGTTTCTGTTAACCAGTTTAGAGACTTGGGAAAAAGGCGCTCCTTTTTTAAATTTAAAATGTAATCCCGACTATGCCGAAACGCTAAGAGCAGACTACGAGAGTATAACGCCAGGCTACCATATGAGTAAAAAGCATTGGAATTCGGTATCCCTCAATAACAACGATTTGCAACCGCAATTTATATTTGAGCTTATCGATAATTCCTACGATTTAATACTAAGGGGTCTCACTAAAAAAGTGCGACACGAATTTGGCTTATAGCTTCTAGCTTAGAGGTGTAGCCATTCAATAAATATGCTTACTTTTACCCAATAATATACGACTATGAGTTTAGATAGAGAATTAAGTAAAAGAGCAGATAATAAGTGTGAATTATGTGGCAACACAGAGCATTTAGAAATCTATACGCTAGAACCAATAAAAGATAAAAGTTTAGAACATTCGTTAACGGTTTGTAAAACTTGTTTAACTCAAATTGAAGATCCGGAGCAAACCGAAGCGAACCATTGGAGATGTTTAAACGATAGTATGTGGAGTGAACACCAACCGGTGCAAGCGATGGCTTGGAGAATGTTGTCAAGATTACGAAAAGAAGGTTGGCCTCAAGATTTATTAGACATGATGTATCTTGAAGATGAGGTTTTAAAATTGGCACAAGCTACGGGTGAAGGCGAAGATGACGCTGATAAAATAATACACCGCGATGTTAATGGTGTGATTTTAGAAACAGGAGATTCTGTCGTTTTAATTAAAGATTTAAAAGTAAAAGGCTCAAGTATAGTTGCGAAACAAGGAACTGCGGTGAGACGTATTTCTTTAGATCATGAAAATGCCGAATATATTGAAGGAAAAGTAGACGGGCAACAAATTGTAATTATTACCCAATATGTTAAGAAACTCTAATGGAGTTGTAAATGTCCTTAAATTATAAAACGTCAGTTTGAAGTATTGTTCTTTAAACTGACGTTTATTAATAGAGGCCTCTTCTGTGGTTCTGTTTTTGAGTAGTTTAATTTTTGTCTTCAATCATCTCGCCATTTATAATCGTCATCGCTGTATTTGATAAATGTACCACAGATACCCCGTTATTAGTTTGCGACGACATATTAATATTACGTTGTGCTGTTACAATTTCTATTGCTTTTTCAGCAGTTATTGGGGCGCCGTTAAAGTAAAAAGAGGCGTTTTTATCGGCCATTTCTTTTATGTTTTCTTCTGGCGATTTTAGTTTTGGCATCTCAGGAAAATCCATTTTGTGGTCTCGCCACGTTTTTTTAAATTCACTCACTACCTTATCGTTTTTATATATTTTTGTTAAGTATTGACCTGGCACCACTTTATCGCCAGAAACACGACGAGAACCGTTTACTTCATCGCCTTTATCATCCACTTCTATTCCCCAGCGGTTGTAGTACTTTGTTTTGTTGTTAAGGGTTACGAAATAGTGCTCTTCTCCCTTAATCTTTAAAAAGCCTGTTTTATAATGCGCTGGTGGTGGCGGTGGCGAAATATTAGAAACCGCGCCTTTTTTTACTTTTGGAGGCATCGGTGGTGCAGGCGGTGGAAGAATAGAATGTTCTCCTTTTTTTACTTTTGGTGAAGGTGTGTGATTGGGATCATTTTTATCTACAATAGTGATGATTACGGGCGGAAACACTTTTTTACCAGCCCTGATATCGAAAATCTGTACCATTTTACCAATCATTGCCTCTTCTAGATATTCTTTTGCTACCTTATTTATTGTTCTTGATCTTTTTACTGTCTCTGTCGGTTTTCCGGAAAACTTTATTCTAAAACTCGTTATTTTGTCGTTTGTCGTTGTGCCGATAAGGATGTTTTTGATAGCCTTTTTTGAAAAATTAAAAAGGCATTCGTCACAAGCAATACCGTTTATGGTGATTAAAGTTTCTTGATTTGCATTTAAGCTTGTTGCCTTATTTTCTGTCTTACTATTGATTTGCGCAGTACTCGCCACGGGTACAAGGCTTTCTTTTTTAATCGTTTTGGTACTGCTGAAGCTAAAGAGTAAACCGCCCAATAACGGCAGCATTAAAAGGCTTTTTAGCCATTTTGCGTGTTGTGGTGTTTGTGTTTTCATAACTGTAAATCGTTTTTTGATTAATGAATAGTTTATGGCATTTGCCAACGGGTTATAATGCGCACCTGATGAGAATGCGAGTAATAAGTTTTGATAAGTTAATGCGGGGACGCCGCGTTTTAAAACGCCTGCATCGGCTAGGAATTCGTGATTGAGTTTAATGGCTCTTTTAATACTGTACAACAACGGATTAAACCAAAAGAAGACTAAAAGCAACTCAATGCATAAAATATCGATAGTGTGTTTTTGTAGGGCGTGCGTTTCTTCGTGTAATTTTATTTCTTGAGGAATCCCGTTGTTTTCGAAAGTCGTTTTATTAAAGAAAATATAATTTAAAAAGGTGTGTGGGGTAACGGCATCTTCTACAAGCACATTGGTAATGTGTTTTGTTTTGTGTTTTGGGTTGTTGGCAATACGTTGTCTTATTTTAAACAAGTTGACACTAAACTTTAATCCGAATACCAAAACACCTACTCCGTAGAGTATCCAGAGAATATAGGGGATATAGTTTATAGATTCTATGGTGTTTTGATCTTGAAATCCCACTGCATTTTTTAGCCCTGTAGTGGTGAGTGCAGGAACTATGGTCTCGACAGTTAGATATTCTGTAAAGGTTATAAAAGGAATAGCTATAGACAATGCCAAAGCGCCTAATAAATAAAAGCGTTTAAAGGTGTGCATTGTTTCTTTTTCTAAAACCAATGTATAGAATACGATAAAAATGGCTAGACAGGCTGTAGATTTTAAAAGTAATAGTACCATAATATTTGACTATTTGTTTTGTATTTCGCTATCGATAATGGCGCGTAATTCTTGTAATTCTTGCTTTGATAGGTTTGTTTCTTTGGTAAAAAAAGAAGCAAATTGCGCACTGCTTTCGTTAAAAAAGTTTTTAATTAAGGTGTTTACCTGTTTCGAAAAATAATCTTTCTTTTTAACCAGTGGGTAATATTCTCTAGAATTCCCGAGGCGTTTATAATGTATAAATTTTTTGTCGGTCATTCGTTTTAAAAGGGTTGCTATTGTGGTGGTGGCAGGTTTTGGTTCTGGGTAGGCCTCTAGCAAATCTTTCATAAAGGCGGTGTCTAATCTCCAGAGATGGTTCATTAATTCTTCTTCGGTCTTGGTAAGTTGCATGATTCTACACGTTTAGAATGTTCTCTACAAATGTAGAACAAATAATACTATTCTACAAATGTAGAGTCTGTTTTTTAAGAATTAAACTGCGTTAGGGGTTGAGCGATCTGTTTGAGCTCTCCCGATTTTTTTTCGGGAAGCGAGTCGTGAAGACCCGACCCGATAGGGGAACGCCCAACTTATTATGAAGGATTTTAAACTAAAAGACATAAAAAAAGCCGCTTAAAAATTAAGCGGCTTAGTGTACTAATGTCTGTAATTACTTGTGTAATTCTGTAAAATGTTTAAAGAAAAACGGTATGGTTTCGATACCTTTTAAGTAGTTCCAAACCCCAAAATGTTCGTTTGGTGAGTGTATGGCATCGCTATCTAAACCGAAGCCCATTAAAATAGTTTTACTTTTTAACTCTTGTTCGAAAAGCGCAACAATTGGAATACTACCCCCACTGCGTTGTGGAATTGGGGTTTTTCCGAATGTCGCCTCGTACGCTTTACTGGCTGCTTGGTAGCCCACGCTATCGATTGGCGTAACATAACCTTGCCCCCCGTGATGCGGCGTTACTTTTACTTTAACACCTTCTGGCGCTATGCTTTCGAAGTGTTTTTTAAACAATTCAGTAATGTTTTCCCAATCTTGGTTTGGTACTAAACGCATAGAGATTTTTGCATACGCTTTACTTGCGATAACTGTTTTCGCTCCTTCGCCAGTGTAACCTCCCCAAATACCGTTAACGTCTAGCGTTGGGCGAATAGAGTTACGCTCGTTGGTGGTGTAACCGGCTTCACCATAAACAGCGTCGATATCTAGTGCTTTTTTATAATTGTCTAAAGAAAACGGTGCTTTAGCCATTTGTGAGCGCTCGGCTTTAGAGAGCTCTTCGACATTATCGTAAAACCCAGGAATGGTAATATGATTGTTTTCGTCTTGTAACTGGGCAATCATTTTAGTTAATACATTTATTGGATTTGCTACGGCACCACCATAAAGACCAGAATGTAAATCTCTGTTTGGTCCGGTAACTTCAACTTCTACATAACTTAAGCCACGTAACCCAGTTGTAATAGACGGTACATCTTTAGCGATCATTCCGGTATCACTAATAAGGATAACATCGTTTTTAAGTTTTTCTTGGTTCGTTTTTACAAATTTAGCAAGGTTTACACTCCCCACCTCCTCTTCACCTTCTATCATAAACTTTACGTTACAAGGTAATTGGTTGGTACGCGTCATGAATTCCATCGCCTTAACGTGCATGTACATTTGTCCTTTATCGTCGCAAGCTCCACGAGCGAAAATAGCACCTTCGGGATGTATATCGGTTTTTTTAATAACCGGCTCGAATGGTGGGGACGTCCATAAGTCGATAGGATCTGGTGGTTGCACATCGTAATGACCGTACACTAAAACCGTTGGCAAATTTTTATCTATTATTTTTTCTCCGTAAATAATAGGGTAGCCTTCGGTTTCGCAAAGTTCTACGGTATCGCAACCTGCTTCTTTTAAGCTTTTTAAAACGCTATTTGCTGTGGTAATGACGTCTTTTTTATAAGCAGAATCGGCACTAATAGATGGCATTTTAAGTAATTCGATGAGTTCTGATAAGAATCTATCTTTATGCTCGGCCACATAAGATTTTATATTTTGCATACTATATTTTTTGGATTTACGTAAAAGTACAAAAAGAGATGCAATTTTATTATAAACTCTTGTTTGAATATTGAAACATTTGTTTATATTTGCACTCGCTTACCGAATAGGTAGGTTATCTTTTGCGGGCGTGGTGGAATTGGTAGACACGCTAGACTTAGGATTTAACCTAATAAGTAATGTTAAAATATTGAAAAAGCGGGAGTGGTGGAATTGGTAGACACGCCAGACTTAGGATCTGGTGCCGCGAGGTGTGAGAGTTCGAGTCTCTTCTCCCGCACTTTTTCAACTGCAAATTAGCAGTCTTAAAACCTCTCAGAAATGGGGGGTTTTTTTGTTTAGGTACAACATAGGTACAACATTTTACTTTTTTTCAAGCTTACATTAATATCCTTATCAAAACCTTTCATTTTTCTTTAAATTTTATTTGCGAGTTTAGGAAATAATAAATTCTGCGAAAGAGTAACCCTAACCTTAGTAATAGGGGGAGTTTATTATCATACAATATAACCGCAATTTAAACTCGTAAAATACTTCCATCAAAAGACTACGGCATAAAGCCATCGCTTCTTCCTACGCTTATTTATTCCGTTTCCTTTTGAGCCAAGATTTTATCTTCCGTTTGGTTCCTGCTTAAATATTGTTTAATCTAAAATTTAAGTATTATGACAACAAAAGCTAGTACAACAAGAAGGAACGGTAAAGCAAATGCGACCGTTAAGAAAGAGGTCAAAGAGAAATTGACCCAAAGTGCAATCGGGCTTCAAGTTCAAAATCTGAATATCGAAAAGGTCGTTCCCGACACGATGCAACCCAGAAAGACTTTCAATGAATTACTTCTAACAGAGCTTTCAGAAAGTATCAAAAAATACGGAGTACTTCAACCTATCACAGTCCGAAAGTCTGGATGCGAACACATCATCGTTATGGGAGAACGTCGCTACCGTGCTAGTAAATTGGCAGGTATGAAGACTATACCCAGTATTGTAAGGGATTATGAAAGTAACGACATCTTAGAAGTTCAAATCATCGAGAATCTACAAAGACAGGATGTTGAGCCTACAGAGGAAGCGGATGCGATTGCCTATCTCAGCGAAAAGTATTCAGCTACAGAAATTTCAAAACGATTGGGCAGAAGCGATAACTTTATAAGACAACGCTTAAAATTGGCTGGACTAATTGAGGGTTTTAAGGCCTTCGTCCAAAATGGAGAAATGACTATTTCCTTGGGTGTCGGTGTCGCACTTTTTGAGCCGGAAGAACAGCAAATGATGTTGGAAACGATGGGCAAGGATTTTAGTGCGCATCAGATAAATAGGATGATTAAAGACCAGACCTATGATTTGGAAAATGCGTCTTTTGATGGAGAAGACGAAAAACTGGTAGCAAAAGCTGGAGCTTGTAATGTGTGTCCTTTCAATGCCGCAAATCAAGGTAATCTATTTGGGGACGGTAAAATGGTCTGTACAAAATCAGCTTGCTACGAGACCAAGAAAAGCAAGTCTTTCGTGAACTTGATAGAGAAATCAAAGAAAGAGAATACGCTTCTGATTCCTGAGATTAGAAAGTACTGGGCAGATGACGAAAGTAATCAACTGGTTATATCGCAATTGGAAAAAGCTGGATTGAAAATTTATCTTCTGGATGATGTCGAATTAATTGAAGAACCGATTAAGCCAACAATAGAAACCATTAAGATAGAATACCAGCATTATGATTATTCGGAAGATGAGCTGAATGCTGAACTTGAAGAAGCAATTCAGAGTTATAATGAAGAATTGGAAACATACAATTCAGCAAACAGAAATGGATTCGTAAATGGCATCGTGTTCCATCCTGAAACGCACAGGCACAAGGAAGTGTTTTTAAAGATTGTTGAAAATTCGAAAGACAAATTGACAACATATTCAGCACCATTGGCAGAAAGAAAAATGGCAGATTGTTCCCCTGAAGAACAAATAGTTAAAATCAAAGAAAGGGAAATTCGTAAGATGCAGATTGAGAACAACAAGCAGTTTGAAGAAGTTGTCCAGATGATTAGAGAAACGAAATATATTGATACCAGAAAAGCACTTTCGGTAGATGAAATGGTAGCTTTCTCATTAACGTTATATGAGAACAATGTGGATTATGTTGGACGACAAAGATTTTTCTCAGAATTATTGGGCAATACGTCCAAGATGAAAGATGTGAAAATTGTCGAAAATTTCAAAAAGAAGTTCAAAAAAGAAATCTTTTATAAGCTGATAAGGTACATACTCACAAAGCAAGTGCATTTTGGCGAGAGCAATCACGTAAATAACTTGACAAACATTTCATTCTACAATGCAATGCAAGGATATTATAAAACCAAAATTGCCAAGGTTGAAGAACAATATGCCGAAAAGAGAAACAAGCGCGAAGAACGTTTGAAAGAGCGAATAGAAAGTCTTGAAAAGCAAATTCAGGAATTGAACGATTAACTTTTGTTGTTGGAAGGAAGGGTCAGCATTCGTGCTGGCTCTTCTTTTTTTTAGACAACCCTTCAATTGAAAAAGGTTATAGAACAGGAAAAAATAATCAATCAATAGTAGCGCAAAGGTAAACTCGTAAAATACACCCATCAAAAGACTACGGCATAAAGCCATCGCAACATCCCTCGCTTATTTATTCCGTTTCCTTTTGAGCTGAGATTTTAGCTTCCGTTTGGGTTCTGCTCAAATATTGTTTAATCTAAATTGAAAAGTTATGTATTTACAAAAGTTACAGCAAGATGACATTTTCGTTTCCAATGAAATGAAGTCACTAGAAAGTATTACAGGAATGAAATCCCGAAAGGGACTTGAAAACGCCATTATATCCAATGGCAAAATCGTGAATGTAGTGTCGAAAAGTTACGGACACATTCCGAATGAACTGTTTTTTACTGAAGCAGAGAGAATGCTGGTAGAATCAAACTTGAAGTATCGTAAACGTACTATCAATAAAAACGATAGGTCATTTATTACGGATTTTATTATCGATGATGAAAATCAGTTTTCACTTAAGAATAAAGAAGACCGCATCCTACCAATGCTTCGATTTAAAAATTCTTATGATAGTAGCGAAAAAACCTCTGGTCACTTTGGATTTTATCGTGAGGTATGCACAAATGGGCTTCACATATCTAAAACTGAAGTAGACTTTTCTATAAGACATACTAAAAATGGGCTTAATTTGTTAATGCCCAAATTGAACAGATTATTCGATAAATTCTTGGAAAACGAATATTACGAGGTTACTCAAAAATTCAATGACTTAATAGAGGTTGAAATAACAAATACAGAAAAGTTTGTCGAAGAAGTTCTAGAACGCACCAATTTATTTAAATATGAAAGTGGTCGTAAAAACAAAAAACCTTCTAACAAATCCATAGAGGTTTTACAAATACTTCATAATGAACCGCTTCCAGCCTATGAAAAATCAAATCTTTGGTTGGGTTATAATGCCTTCAATTGGGTACTTCATAATACATTGAAAAAGACATTTAGCCAACAAGAACGATTGGATAAGAAATTATTCGATGAAGTCTATGAAATGGTATAAAGCCATAAGGTTTATCCAGTACCAAAAACTGGATTTTTTATCTCAAACATAAAACTAAAATAAACTAAGGTATTCAATGTTGCCTGTTTTTCCTACTTCGATAACGCTCATCCCTTATTTCCGCAAAATAACCTGAGAGCTTATATGATTTTGCGTGTTGTGATTGTTTTATAAAGGATAAGTTGGGATGAAGCATAAAAGGTGTTTTATGATGTTGAACAATAACAGATTCGGTTTCATTGTCATTTGCTACAGGTTCAAATTGTTTTAATTCTAACTTTTTTTGATTCTGATGCTTTTTCGAACGTTCGAGTATTTTTTCAAATTGAAAGTCAGTCACGTTAGAAGTACTATAAAGAGCCTTATTTGCATAAAGACAAGTTAAATTATTAAAAAACTCAACATCAGTTTCATTTATTTGAATTCTACTAAACTGTTTTCTATTACCCACCTTGTATACTTTAGGGTCGTACATTACCAAAATCAAGTCGGGTGCAAGAGGATAAAATATTTGTAAACCTTTACTAGCCATACCGCAATGTCCATATGGATAATTACGTGATTCTAAAAACTGATTATATTTTGAAACAGGGTTATCGCTTGTTATTAATTTCTTAGAAGTATCATTATAAAGAAGCTTAATTTGCATATCCATCATCATTGGAAGACTATTAAGCAATATGTCTAATGTCTTTTCGATAGCGTCATCATATGCAAAAAAATGAGTGTCAAAATCGAAGTCTTTGAACTTAGGTTCAAATTTCATAACTGTCTTTAATGATTTATCAACCATATCATTAAACTCATCAGCATTTGCCCTGGTACGATATGCTTGTAGAAGTATAAAAAGCCATATCCAATAATAGTCATCAGACTTATTTTTAGGCAAAAATTTTGTCTTAACGACTTCTTTCAGAACAACAGATGTTGTGTCTTCAATATTTCCAAACCATTCTTCTCTTTCTAAATCTTTTCCATAAAAATAATCTTCTTGCGCTTGACCTTCTAAATCTGCATTCTGAATAATTTTACCAGTTCTCTTTAAACAAACCTTTATTTTTTTTTGGTTTTGAGAAGTACTGAAAAATCTCAGATAAAACTTAGGAACATAATGTTGTTTCTTTTTTTCTGGCATAAACTTATTAGTGAATCAACAATTTAATAATCTTATTAGTTTATTTCAAATATTTACCACTTTAATTATTTAGTGGCAATAATTAGATTTCAAATATTTACCACTTTTTTGTATATTTGGCAAAGTTTTGATACGACAGTTATGCCAAAAGTTATTGAAAATAGGCTTATAGAAGCGTTTAAGGGACGTAGTTCGTTTGATAGGGATGAACTATTTCATTTCTATTCGGATTATGAACCAGACTTGAAGGAAAGCACTTTTAGTTGGCGGATATATGACCTAAAGAAAAAGGATATTATTAAGACTATAGGTCGTGGACTTTATGTGATTTCATATAAACCAAAATACAAACCCAATATAGCAGAAAGTACCCTTAAAATAATCCGAAAGATAAATGACAGATATGAGGATATCACATATTGTGTCTGGGAAAACCAATGGCTCAATGAATTTACACAGCACCAGACATCCAATCGAATGATTGTTGTAGAAGTGGAAAAGGAATTTACAGAATCACTTTATTATTATCTCAATGATTCTTTGCGAATGGATTTTTTCTTGAATCCAGATGAAAAAGAAATTGAGTATTACATTTCTGAAAGTGAAGTTCCAGTAGTTATAAAACGTCTAGTTACAAGAGCACCAATAAGTAAACTAAGGGATAAAAAAAATACAGTTCCTGTTGCCACGCTAGAAAAAATAATGGTGGACTTGTTTGCAGATGAAAACCTATTTCATTTTTACCAAGGTTCTGAACTTGTCAATATCTATGAAAAGATTCTTGAACGATACAGCATTAATTTTACAAAACTCTTTAGTTATGCGAAAAGGCGGAAAAAAGAGCAAGAAATAAAGCAATTTATGAATAACCACATACCGAATATTTTAGAGGACATCCACTTGATGCTTTAATACCATTATCTTCAAAATAATCTATACCTTCAATCGTACCGCCCGTTGTAAAAATATGAATCATAAATATTGACTTTTATAAGTGTTTTGTAAAGATAAAAGTAATCACATTTCACTTATAGTTTAATTCATCGTATTCGAGGTTTTATCTTAAAAAGATATTGCAAAGTAAATGGTTCATTATCAAATTCTAAATGACCCAAGTCATTTTACAGACCTATACTTCCGCTTAATTTTACACAATTAATTTTTAAGAAATAAATACAAATCACTATGGAAAAGCATAGCTATAACGTTAATGTCAAATGGACACAAGACAGAAAAGGGATAATGTGTTCCCCTGAATTAAAGAATAATGAAGCTAATGAAACCAATTGTATAGAGGTTGCAACACCGCCATAATTTTCTGGTGGAATGCCACATATTTGGTCGCCTGAACATTTATTTACCGCAGCTGTAAGTAGTTGCCTAATGACTACTTTTTTGGCAATTGCTGAATTTTCTAAGTTAGATTATGTAAGTTTTAATTGCGATTCAAAATGAATTTTAGAAAAAGTAGATGGTAAGTTCGTTGTAAGTGAAGTTTTATTGTTTCCTGAAGTTGTTATCACAGACGCATCAAAAAGTGAGCGTATGATACGTGTTGTAGAAAAAGCTAAAAAAGCCTGTTTAATTTCAAATTCCATTACTTCTAAAATCACGATGGACGTTAAAATAACCATTCAAAATTAAAATAGTACAACCCAATAAATTTTTTAAAAATGAACAATTTCAGAAACAGACCAAAAGACAATTACATCCAAGAAGCCACTTGGGAACAACTCTATGTCCTTACAGAACATTGGAAATCTGACCTGCTATTTTATAAAGACGATTTAAGATTTCTACATCATTTAATTGACAAGTATTTTATGTGGATTTCAAAAAAAGAAAATATTGATAGGGTAAGCGAGATAGAAGAAGGATTGATAGAAATGGATAAAAAATGTGATGCATTATTAAATACCATCGATACACATTTACATCATCTCGCTCAGTTGATAGATGACCCTTTCATATTTGTAGCAGACACATTTAGAAACGAACACGAAGGTTTAGAAGACCACCTCGCTCAATTTCTAAAAGACTTTCGTAAGAATAGAAAAGAAGTTTTTGCCATTACAGAACATATTATTGATGGAGAAGAAATGGTGCGGCAACTTAATGTTGTATCTAAATAATTTTTATAACGGTATACATAATGAAAGATTTACACAACATATTACAAGAGATTACAAAAGTCACAACCAACATTGAAACCAACTATCCAGAGCTGTATCGCACGCTGGATGAAAACCCAATGACCTTACCCGTAAGCCAACATCCGCATATGGACAAAGTTGTGTTACAGGAATATCTAGCAAGCTTAAAGGAATTATTAGAACATTATGTTGAAGAAGAAACCATAAAAAACAATGGATAATACTATGGGAGAAATAGCCACATCAAACAGACAAATCACATTGTTTTACAGCTCTAAATCCGTAAGAGCAAAACAAACTTTAGCCTATGCTAAAGCTGAAGGATTAGCAATAGAAGAAATCGATATTTTAAAAACTAAACTTACTGGGTTTCAAATTGTAGAGCTTGCGGAAAAGTTACATATTGAGGTTGCCGATTTGGTAAACCAAGACCATCCTGCCTATACTTCACATTTTGAGCACCATAATCTTTCAACAGATGATTGGATTAAAATGATACAGCACAATCCAGAGATTATGAAACAACCTATTGCCTTGCGAGGCAATATTACTATTCTGGTGGAAACACCTACGGATATCATTAAGATTTAAGTAATACGTACCCAATACTGACCCAAGTCATTTTATATAATTGGGTAAAACTAAATCTTTGTAGAATATAATCTTAAAAATTAGTACAATGGAAAAAGAAGTTTTATACAACGACAATATGCATTTTGAACACCAGCTTTGGAAAGGAGAACTTGCCTTTTGGAAAGATGAATTAAAATCATTTAATAACAGGTTAAGTGAACTGGCAACACGCTGGACAAATAAGGAGGTACTTGCCCAATTAGAGCATTACCAAAACGAATTTGTGCTTCACGGTGGTGTCATCGAAGATTTACAAGAAACCATTGAAAAACACGAAACGCGTATCGCTGGGCAAAGTATAGAAGGAGAAGATGCCATAGATACGCAATTAGCAAAAAAGCATATAGAATTTAGAAATCGCATAGAAACGCAACGGCATATCTACGCAGAACTTAAAAAGGAATTTTTTAGATTCTTAGAGAAGTATATGTAATCAATGCAATTAAATACAGAAATAAGCGAACTCGTCGGAACCTATATTCTAGGAGTCCTCATCAGTTTAGGCATTGGTCTTATACTTGGTTTAGAAAGAGAATACGACAAACTTAAAGAAGAAAAAGGATTTGCAGGCATACGTACCTTTCCTATTGTTGCTATTCTAGGTTTTTCATTAGCGCATCTTACGGCACTTTTCACACCGTGGCTATTGATACTTAGTTTGAGTTCGTTTATTTTGTTTTTGGCATTCAATCATTTTAGACAAAAACAAGAGGAATATGGACAAGGTTTAACAACCAATTTAGCCCTTGTTACAACCTTTGTTTTAGGCATAATGGTTTCGGCAGAATATTATAGAGATGCGGTCGCCACAGCGGTTATAATCGTTACGTTACTTTCTCTTAAAACACGCTTTAGAACAATTATAACCAATATTACTTCCGAAGAACTTTTCGCTTTTATAAAATTTGCCATCATTGCTTTATTAATACTTCCCTTTCTACCTAATAAAGAATATGGTCCCGATAGCTTGTTGAATCCTTTTGAAATTGGTTCCATTATCGTAATCGTTTCTTTTTTAAATTTTATAGGCTATTTTTTAGTCAAATTTATAGGCTCAAAAAGAGGAATTATTCTAACAGCCATCCTTGGCGGTCTCATATCTAGTACTGCAGTTGCCTGGAATTATGCGTCCAGAAGTAAAGAATCACCAGAACTTTCAAAAAAATATAGTGCAGGTATCATTGTAGCTTCCGCCATAATGTTTCCACGACTTGCCTTATTAGCCTATATTTTTAACAGTACCATCTTAATTCATTTAGCACTACCCTTTGGTCTGTTAACACTAGTCTGTGTAATAGCAACACTTCTACTAATGCGCAAAGACGATAACGTACCAGATACAAATATTAAATTAGGCAATCCATTAAATATGCTCAATGCCATTGGCTTTGGGGTAATGTATGTTGTCATTATTTTTGCAGTTTTTTACAGCAATCAGTTCTTTGGAGAAAGCGGTTTGTACTATTCAGCACTCATCGCTGGTTTGGCAGATACGGATGCTATTACCATAAGTATGGCAAAATTTTCTCTAGATGGTCAGAAGCTCAACCTCGCATCATCGGTCATTATTGCAGCTACCATAAGCAATATGTTGGTCAAGCTTGGGATTACCTATTTTAAAGGCTCAAAAATGGCTGGAAAACTTGTGGGTTACGCCTTTGGAAGTGTCATTCTCATTGGCATCATTTATATTCTTGTTAGTAGCAACTATTATTTATAGATACAGGCTTTCGGTAAAGCAGATTAAAATCTAATACCATTCAACTATTATAATTCGGGCGTGACCACAAGGGTCAGGCTTTCCATTACAATTCCTCGCACTTCCTTGCAGTCAGGCTGTGGGATTTCCATTGCAATCCTTCACGCAAAAAAACCACTCAAAAATAAAATTCACTTTTCTTCATCACGCTGACCCAGGTCATTTTATAACGCTCGGTAACTATCTAATTTTGAACTTTAAAATGATTCCATTGGCATTAGTTGAAGGAACAATAAATAAAGATTTTAAATCAAAAAAAAGATGAAAACGAAATCAGAATTTTTAAGCGAAGCAATGATAAAATTGCTCAATTACAGAGTAGAACAAGAAGAATTTTCTTCAAGATTATACCTAGCAATGTCTACTTGGTTAGACGATAAAGGATTTGCAGGAGCATCTAAATTATTCAAGCAATATAGTGATGAAGAAACCATACACGCAACAAAAGCAAAAAATATGCTTTCGGCAAATGGCATAAGGCCTATTACGCCAGCTTTAAAACAGCCAAAACAAGATTTTTTAAGTCTTGCCGATGTTATCATAGCAGCAATGGAACACGAAAAAGAAATCACCAGACAATGTTACGCACTTACAAAAATGGCGCATATAGAAGAAAATTATATGGTGGTAGAATTAGGCTTATGGTATTCAAAAGAACAGGCAGAAGAACTCAATAAAGTACAATACCTCTTAGATAGATTAGAAGCTTTTGGAGAGGAACCTAGTATGCTAAGAGAACTCGATGAAGAAATGGGCGAATTAGCAGCATAAAAGTGTCTAAGCATTAAACACTACCAAATAAAAAAGTAAAGTAATAATTTAAAAAAATTATCAAAATGAAATCTAAAACAGAATATACCGTAGGCACTTATCTCGCAAAACGATTGCAGGACATAGGATTAAAGCATCATTTTGCTGTGGCAGGAGATTACAACCTTGTCCTGCTCGACCAGCTTTTGAAAAGTAAAGATATGGAGCAAGTGTATTGTTCTAACGAATTGAATTGTGGTTTTAGCGCAGAAGGTTATGCTCGCGAAAATGGTGCAGCAGCAGCAATTGTAACCTTTAGCGTTGGTGCATTATCTGCTTTGAATGCCATTGGTGGTGCTTATGCAGAAAATCTTCCTGTGATATTAATTTCAGGCTCACCTAATAGTAATGATTATGCCACAGAACACTTACTTCACCATACCATCGGTACACGTGATTTTGGTTATCAACTTGAAATGGCAAAGCAGGTAACTTGTGCAGCAGTCTCTGTGACTTCAGCCATAGATGCACCATCACAGATTGACTATGCCATTCGCACGGCAATGCGTGAGAAAAAACCAGCATATATAGAGATAGCTTGCAACGTTGCTGGACTTCCCTGTGCAGCGCCTGGCCCTGCAAGTGGTGTCCTTAGTGAAGTGCCAAGCGACCAGGAAACCCTAAATGCAGCTGTTGAGGCTACTATTGAATTTTTGGAGTCTAAAGAAAAGCCAGTTATCTTAATAGGTAGCAAGTTACGTGCTGCGGGAGCTGAAAAAGAAGCCATACAGCTTGCAGAAGCATTGGGATGTTCCGTTGCTGTAATGGCAGCTGCAAAAAGCTTTTTTCCAGAAGAGCATCCGCAATACGTGGGAGTATATTGGGGACAAGTTAGCTCGCCAGCCGCACAGGAAATTGTGGATTGGTCAGATAGTATGATTTGTCTCGCCCCAGTTTTTAATGATTATTCAACCGTTGGCTGGACTGCCTTACCAGAAGGCGCAAACGTGCTCATTGCTGACCAAAAACACATTAGTCTGCAAGGGTATGACTTCTCTAACCTTCACTTGCGTGATTTCCTTTCTGCATTAGCTGCCAAGGTTGAAAAAAAGACTGCAACGATGGTCGAATATGACCGTATCAAATACCAACGTGCACCTGTAGAAGAAGCAGTTCCAGATGCAAAATTAATGCGAACGGAACTATTTAGACAAGTCCAAAAAATCGTAACACCAGATACTACTGTATTTGCTGAAACTGGGGATTCTTGGTTCAATGGTCTTGCGCTGCATCTTCCAGACGGTGCTCGTTTTGAAGTGGAAATGCAATGGGGTCATATTGGTTGGTCTATCCCTTCTGTTTTTGGTTATGCGGTTTCAGCCAGTAAGGGTCGTCGCGTTATTTCGTTAACAGGCGATGGTTCATTTCAATTAACGGCACAAGAAGTTGCTCAAATGATACGACGTAAGCTGCCAATAATCATTTTTCTAATCAATAACGGTGGTTATACTATTGAGGTTGAAATCCACGATGGTCCTTACAATAACATTAAGAACTGGGATTATGCAGGACTCGTAAATGTGTTTAATGCAGAAGATGGTCAAGGACTTGGTTTAAAAGCTGAGACTGGAGGAGAACTCGCTGATGCTATTAAGCAGGCACTTGCCAACCAAGATGGGCCAACGCTCATAGAATGTGTGATTGACCGTGATGATTGTTCTGCTGACCTTATTTCTTGGGGACATCAAGTTGCCAAAGCAAACGGCAGACCACCACGTTTACAGTAGCATCAAATCGTCGATAGCATATCAACAATTGACGCTAGTTAAACTATAATTTATTAAAAATCAATATTATGAACGTTCATAAAACAACAGCTGATGCTAAGATTGTACACACGACTGTATCAACTTCGCAACCAAAAAATCTAAAGACCGTTTACCTTGTTGCTTGGTTTCTTTGTGCACTCTTTTATTTTTATCAGTATGCAGTTAGGTCTGCACCTGGAGTGATGCAGTCAGAATTGACAGCAGCTTGGGGAGAAAATGACATTGGGTCTATAATTTCAGCTTATTACTTGACCTACGCAATAATGGCACTTGTCGCAGGTGTTTTGTTAGACCGCTACGGTGCTCATCGCACCATTCCTGTGGGTATTATTGTGGTGGGTATTGGATGCTTCATATTTGCACAAGGGAGTGAAACCGCTGGAATGATAGGATTTGTGCTTCAAGCTGTTGGTGCAATATTCGGATTCATAGGTGCTTCTTATGTCGCTGCCAGATACCTTCCTGCAAGAATGTTAGCTATATTCATTGGGCTAACGCAATGCTTAGGTATGGCAGGTGCAGCATTTGGTTCCAAACCTGTGCATATGGCGATTGACCCAAGTGGAAGTTTTCAGATGTCGTGGCAAACCGTTTGGATTACATTCGGTGTTATAGGCTTAGTACTGGCCATTGCAACTTGGTTTGTAATGCCTAAGGATTCAGGAGATAGCGCAACGCATCACGGAGCACTTTCTGTTTCCAGTTTAATTTCGCCCTTCAAACTTGTCTTCGGAAATCGTCAATCTTGGTATGCTGGTATTATTGGTGGACTGCTCTTTGTCCCAACAACTATTGGTGCGCTGGTTTGGGCGACTTCGTTCTTACATTCTGGCGATAATTTATCAATGTCAGAAGCGGCTTCTATTGCCTCAATTGTTCCTATTGGTTGGGTTATAGGTTGTCCTTTACTTGGCTACATTTCAGACAAGTTAGGTAAGCGTAAGCCAGTTTTAATTGGTGGAGCCCTTGTGATGTTGGTCGCAGCAATTATAGCGGTTTACGTTCCCGCTGGAGGAAGTGCTATCCCTCGTTATGCAGTAGCATTAACGCTTGGTATTGCATCTGGGGCAGCTATGATTCCTTTTTCGATGATTAAAGAAGCAAACCCACCAGAAGTAAAAGGTACGGCAGCAGGTAGTATGAATTTTATGGTTTTTGGGATAAGTGGAATAATTTCCCCTTTGATATCCAAATTAATGGGACCAACACCAGATAAATCTTTGGATTTACATCAGTTTCAGGATGCGCTTCTTCCGCTTATTGGCGCCATAGCCGTAGCCATTATTCTCAGTTTCTTCATTCGTGAAACTGGACTTGGTAAACAAGAAAATAAAGTGATGACCAGCACCAAATAACAGTCACAAAAAGGTCACTTTTTTAAAAATTAAAAGCTGTACTCAAATGAAACAAATTATACTATCGTTAGGCTTAATGTTACTGTTTACAACAATTGTTTCTGCACAAATGCATAAGCAGACCGACACGGTAAGTAATGCATACAAGCCTTTAGTTTCGGCGGATAGACTCAAACTTTTAGAACATATTGATTTTATTGCCAATATGCAGTATGCCAATTCTACTGCTTTTGAGAATGGAACGTACACAGGCAGTAGTTTCGCTATGAATCAATTTCGACTAGAAATTAAAGGGTATGTTTTGGATAGTACTGTATTCTTTCGATTTCGTAACAGATATACGCGTACCCCAACCGTTCAATCTGTGGATAAGCTTGATAGTTCTGTAGATATGGCTTTTGTGGGCTTTCATTTATCCGATAAACTCAGCTTAGCATTTGGTAAAATGATTGCAGATTATGGCGGTTATGAATTTGATACCAACCCTATTAATATCTATCAATACAATACAATCATAGCAAATGCCGATGATTTTTTGACGGGTGCACATTTTGCTTGGAATGCACCAAAAAATCAACAGTTTATGTTTCAAGTTCTCAACGCCAGGACCAAATCTTTTTCTGAATTATATGATGATATTCCTGAGATTACCGAAGCGAAATTCCCAGCTGCATTTGTTGGTAACTGGAGAGGAAGTTTTGCTGATGGATTGTTTTCAACCTTTTGGAGTTATTCCTATATCCAAGAAACAAAGGGAAAAAATGTGCAGTACATCGCCTTGGGTAATCAAATAAAACTAAAGAAAACAGTAATTCAATACGACTTTAAATATATGGCGGGCCAAATTGATAGGCTGGGCGTTATAAGTGATTTAGTGGCTGATGACTTTAGTTCCTTTATCGCATTTGATACTGACTATATAGAACATTGGCTGCGAGTACAACACAGTTTTGTACCACAATGGAATGTTTCCTTGACCGCTATGGTAAGTGATGCCTATTGGAACGGCAACCCAGAGACAATTAGTGATAATCACATTCGCACAGCTTGGGGAATAATTCCAGCTTTGGAATATGCGCCCTTTGAGAAATTGAATCTTAAATTTTTTATAGCATACGTTGGCAGAAAATATAAGTACAGCTCTGATGCTAAAGCAAATTTTGGATTAACAGATTCAAATACTGGTCAATTATTGCTTGGTTTTAGCTCGCCTCTAAAATTTTTATAATACTTGATATAGCATCCATCATAGCTATTTACTGCGATAAAGCTAAAACTATAAAATTTTTCATCACGCTGACCCAAGTCATTTTATAATGTTAAGTAACTATCTAATTTTGAAGTATAAATAGATTATTTAAAAATTGAAAAAAGCATTTGGAAAAATGCCAACTATGCAAAGATAACTCGATGAAAAAATGGACGAATTAGCAAAATAATAAGTCAAAGAAAACAGAAAATAATAACATTTAAAAACTAGAAAAAATGGCAAATATAATCGTCATTCCTTTTAAGGATAAGACAAAAGCAATAGATGCTTTACACAAAATTAAAGAGCTGGATGCGTATGGAGACATCACGCTGTACGAACACATATTAATTCGTAAAGATGATAACAACCACTACGAAGTATTAGATAACAAGACAGACGGAGAAGGCTGGAGAACGTTTACAGGAATGGCGCTTGGTGGTCTTGTAGGCGCATTTGCAGGGCCTATCGGTTTCGTTATCGGTCTTTACTCAGGTACAGCAGCAGGTGCTATTTGGGACATCAACCACTTTGATTTTGAAAATAATTTTATTAGAAAAGTGAGTAATACAATGACTGTAGGTACCATCGCTATTATTGCTGAAGTAGCAGAAGACAGTTCTGTATTTATTGATGATGCACTCAAATCGTATAGTTCAGAAATTATAAGAAGCGAGGCAGGCATAGACTTCGATGATTATATAGATGAGCAGATTGAAGATATAGAAGAAGAGATTGAAGACGAACGTCAAAAGCTAAAAAAGGCTACGGAAAATGAAAAAGCAAAAATCAAAGCTAAAATAGCGGATTTAAAAGCAAAACGAAAAGCTAAAATTGCAACGCTAGACGCAAAAAGAAAATCTGTTTTAAAGGAAGTTAAGGATAAGACAACATCTCAAATTAACAAATTGGAAAAACGTCTTAAAGGGTATGAACAGTCTGTCGCTAGCACTTTTAGAAAAGCGCGTAAAAACAGGTTAGAAAAACGCATTAAAAGAGAAGAAGAAAAACTGTACCAATTGCATAATGCCTTGGGCGAAGATATTGTGGATTAATACACAGTAGTTCTATAGTTTTAAAAAGAAGGAATAATGGGAAAGCTCATACTAGTACGACACGGAAAAAGCTTCTGGAATATAGAAAACATCTTTACGGGATGGACAGATATAGACCTCGCACCAGAAGGTGTTGATGAAGCAAAAATTGCAGGTAAACTAATTAGAGACGAAAACATAGCGATAGATATTTGCTTCTCATCTTATTTAAAAAGAGCCATTAAAACGGCTTCAATTATTTTGGAAACCGCAGATATAACGCAAATAGATTTCATTAAAAGTTGGAAGCTCAACGAACGAAATTATGGTGCTTGGCAAGGCAGAAATAAAGATGAAGTAAGAAAAGAAGTGGGCGAAGACCCTTTTTGGGACGTAAGACGAGGCTATAGCGCTTCTGCACCAGCATTATCAACAGATGATAAGAGATGCCCTAAATTCGACCCAAAATACAAGAAGCTGAATAGCGCAGATTTACCATTAACCGAATCTTTAGAAGACACAAAACAAAGAGCGGTTCAGTATTATTTTGAAGCTATTGTACCAGAATTGGTAAAAGGTAAAACAGTACTTGTTTCTGCTCACGGAAATTCCATTAGAGCATTAATGACACAGATTTTAAATATTCCTGCTACCGAAATTTCAAAAGTCGAAGTACAAACCGGAGTCCTAAATATTTATGATTTTGATAGTACAATGACTTTAAAAGACAATTACAGATTAAAACAAAAACGAGAATTAACAATTTAAATAATTAGAAAAGATGAAAACAAATATTTTATCCCTTGCGATAATAATTTTTATAGCAGGAATCACACTAACAAGTTGTGGAGAAGCATCAAAAAAGGATGCAAAAGCAGTAAAACAAGATACAAAAGAACTCAGTAAAGACCTTAAGCAAGGTGCAAAAGACACTAGTGAAGAGATTAAAATGACGATGACATCAGACTGGCAACAATTTAAAACCGCTTCAGAAACTGCCATTGATAATGCAGAAAACCAAATTGAAGAACTGCGCACAAAAATTGCAAAAGCCAACAAGAATGAAAAAGAAAAGTTAACAAAAGCCCTTGATAAACTAGAAGAAAAAAACAACGCGCTTAAAGCTAAATTAGCAGAAAAAGGCAAAGCATTTAAAGAGGATATGATTGATTTTAGTGAAGCAGCAAAGGCAAATGAAAAAAGCTTTAAACGTGAGTTTAACCACGATATGGATGAGCTGGGTACAGCCTTAAAAGACCTTTTTAAAAACAACGTAGAGTAACAATCTAAAACGATACAATTATGGCAACTACAATTTTAAGTTCAGCAAAATCTGCGGTAAAAAATTGGTGGATTTCCCTATTGATTGGAATTATTTACATTATCGCAGGGATTTGGGTGTTTCAAACACCATTAGCGAGTTATGTATCATTAAGCATTTTATTTAGTGCTTTCATCTTTGTGTCTGGCATCTTTCAGATATTCTTTTCAATTTCAAATAGAAAAAATATGCAAAGTTGGGGTTGGTATCTGGCAGGCGGAATCCTAGATTTAATTATAGGGTTATTACTAATGACACATCCGTTACTAACGATGACGATTCTACCATTGTATGTCGGTTTTTGGTTAGTATTTCAAGGGATTATGGCAATTGGTCTATCATTTCAGATAAAATCTGCTGATGTGCCTAATTGGGGCTGGTTATTATTTTTAGGAATCCTCACATTGGTGTTTTCATTTCTAGTACTTTCCAATCCTATTTTTGCAGGTTTAAGTATTGTATATATGACAGCTATGGCACTAATTACAGCTGGTATATTCAGAATAATTCTAGCCTTTGGCTTAAAAAAAATGAAGAACAGTTTCGATTAACGAAACAATTTAAAGCAGTGTTAAAACAGTAAATGGGCATAAGTTTTTTTTGATTCAGTATCTTAATTGGTACCGTTTGGGCTTATTCTTTAATGAGCACCACAGACGTTAAAAATTAGCTTATAGGAAATACATAAACAGTTATAGCACTGCTTTTTTGGATAAAAAATTATGAAAAACAAGAAAAGAGTTTTAGTCCTTGGATGCAATTTTGCCGGACTTACCATAGCGCGTTATCTTCATAAAGATGCAGGTAAACATATAGAAATTACAGTCATTGACCGTAAAAACTATATTAATTTCATTCCTAATATTCCTATTGAAGTTTTTAATAATCATAATCCAGCAGATACTTTAGAATTTCAATTTCAAAAATTCTTAAAATCAGATGGAAGTACATTTATTCAAGCTGAAGTAGAACATATCGATGCACCTAATAAAAAAGTGTATTTCACGCCTAATGAAAGACACGGTTCTGCTCAAGAGCATATAACCTACGATTATCTGGTCATCGCATTAGGGTGTAAATTGGCTTACGATAAAATTGAAGGCTTTGCCGAATTTGGACACACATTTTCAGATACGTTCTACGGAAATGAAGTACGTAACTATTTGTATAACGATTATAAAGGCGGTCACATTGCTATAGGCTCAGACCGTTTTATTCAAGGTAAAAGCCCAAAAACACCTAAAATACCTACCGCATTTGCTGCTTGTGAAGGGCCACCAGTAGAATTGGCATTTTCTATGGCAGATTGGTTAGAAACACATAAAAAAGGAAGTGCAAAAAACATCACACTATTCACACCTGCTGATGTTATTGCAGAAGATGCTGGCGAAACTATTCTCAATCAATTACTTCCAATGTTTTCAGAAATGGGCTATGGATATAGAAATAATACGGTTGGGATAAAAAGGCTTTACAAAGAAGGTATAGAATTTAAGGACGGTACTAGTTTAGAAGCCGAAATGAAAATTGTTTTCCCTAATTGGGAACCACATCATTTTTTAAAGGGACTTCCATTTGTAGATGACCAAGGCTTTGTTGTTACCGATTTGTTTATGAGAAATCCTGATTATCCTGAAATTTTTGCAGTAGGCGATGCAGCTGCTATTACCGTACCTAAATTAGGCTCTTTAGGGCATATGGAATGTGAAATTGCGTCAAAAGTTATTTCAAACGAGATTCTTAAAAAAGAAGAACACATAGACCCACTAAGCCCAATGCTATTGTGCTACGGAGATATGGGAAATCACAAAGGGTTTTATATGCACACAGATGAGTGGTGGGGCGGAAATACAAGCATTTTAAAAATGGGATACACACCTTACATTCTAAAAATGGGTTTTAAAACAATGTATCAAACCTTAGGTGGAAAAATACCAAGTTGGGGATTACCATTGTCTGAAATCGTTGGCGACCATTCCATCGTGTGACAATAGATAGGAAATTATTAAAAATGAAATTATCCAGCAGTGTTAAAACCGTGAATGGACATACCCTTTTTTGGTTTAGTATCATATTTTGTACCGTTTGGGCTAATTCTTTAATTGGCACTACAGATGTCAAAAATTGGCTTATAGAAAATACATTAACTCTTATAGGACTGCTTTTTTTGATTGGTACGAATAAAAAACACAGATTCAGCAATTTTAGTTACTTGCTTATTTGTGTTTTTTTATGCTTGCACGTCTATGGTTCTAAATATACCTATGCCGATAATACCTTTGGTTTCTGGCTTCAGGATGTGCTACACTCTTCAAGAAATCAATATGATAGAATCGTACATTTTTCTTTTGGCTTGCTACTTTACTATCCATTACAAGAATGTTTTTCGCAATGGCTCAAAATTCCGAAGCGTTTAGCGCTTACACTTCCTGTCTTAACCATTCTTTCAGCAAGTGCCCTATATGAAATTATAGAATGGTTGGTTGCAGATGTTTTTTTTGTAGAAGAAGGTGTTTCTTATTTAGGGACCCAAGGCGACGTTTGGGATGCTCAAAAAGATATGGCAGTCACCTTTTTAGGAGTGGTACTGGCGGCTGTGTTTTACTATCTATATTCATTATTTAAACCGCAAAAATCAACAGCGAAATAACTTCATAACTTCTCTTAAAATTAAAATAAACTAAAAATGATTTACAGACTCATCATATTTTTAGTCCTCAACTTTACAGCACTTGGCGTAGGAGGATTATTGGCAGGCAAAGGCGCATCATCCGTTTGGTATGCAAGTATTAACAAAGCACCTTGGACACCGCCAGGTTGGGTTTTTGGTGCAGCGTGGGTAACTATTATGATTTGTTTTAGCATCTACCTAGCCTATTTATGGCCAACTACCGAAAATAAAACCCTACTTATTGGTTTATTGGTCATTCAATACTTATTCAATATTGCTTGGAATCCAATCTTTTTTCGATATCATAACATCTCGTTAGGATTATTTGTCATTATTGGTCTTACCCTAATTGTTGGTTTCATTCTTTTCTATTATTGGTCAATTTTAAAATTGAAATCAATACTGCTACTTCCTTATTTTATATGGCTACTTATTGCTACGTCGCTCAATATGTATGCTTTTCTAAAAAATTAAAGGTTCTGTTAAAATCCTCAAAAATTATCCCTACCTGATGTAGGTCATTTTCAACAGCTTACAACCATAATATCTTTGGGGTATTATTAATTAAAATATATAATATTATGAAAACAAATGCAGAATTACAGACAGATGTCGAAAATGCCATCAAATGGGAGCCTTTATTACACGCTGCTGAAATAGGTGTTACAGTTAAGGATGGTGTCGTAACACTTACCGGAGAAGTAAGCAACTATGCTAAAAAAATGGAAGCCGAAAATGCTGCCAAAAAGGTAATAGGTGTTAAATCTTTAATAGAACATATTGAAGTTAAATATCCAAGTTCCTTTTCAAAAACAGATTCAGAAATTGTCGATGAGGTTGTAAAAGCTCTGAAACATAGTTGGTCTGTGCCAGAAAGTAAAGTTAAAGTAAAAGTTGAGAATGGCTGGGTCACTTTAGAAGGAGAACTTCCTTGGAATTACCAAAGAGAAGATGCCAAAAAAGCGGTTCACAATCTTTCTGGTGTCAAGGGTGTATCCAATAATATCAAAATTAAATCAGAGTCTCACGATGCTATTGAAAAACGAGATGTTGAAAACGCTCTAAGATGGAGTTCTATTGACGATTCTGATATCAATGTAGCGGTTTCTGGTACAACGGTAACGCTTACTGGAACAGTAAATTCTTGGTATCAAAAAGAAGAAGCAGAACGTATAGCTTGGAAAACACGTGGAATCTGGCACGTTAAGAATGAATTAGAAGTAGATTATTACTACTTTCTAGTTGATTAACAAATCTTAACTATGAATAGTATTTATTAGAGGCATCTTTTTCAAAGATGCCTCTTTATTTTTCACCGATTTTTAAATTTCGGCCTGTTAAAATTTCAAAAAAACATTCCAATCTGATGTAGGTCATTTTCAACAGCTTACATCCACAATATCTTTGGGGTATTATTAATTAAAATATATAATATTATGAGAACAGATTTAAGTATCAAAGAAGATGTGTTGGACGAGCTACAATGGCAACCACACATCGATGAGACCCAAATTGGGGTTGTAGTAAAAGATGGTATTGTTACACTATCCGGAACGGTAGATAGCTACGTAAAAAAACGCGAAGCAGAAAAGGCAGCCAAAAGCGTCGTTGGTGTTAAAGCAGTAGCCGAAGATATTGAAGTTCAATATGGTAACAGCTTCAAAAAATCGGACACAGAAATTGCAACAGCAGCAGTAAATGCTTTAAAGTGGAATATTTCTGTACCTCAAAATAAAGTAGAAGTTAAAGTCGAAGATGGTTGGATTTACCTTTCTGGCGAAGTAATGTGGGCTTTTGAGCAGAACGCTGCAAAAAAAGCGGTAGAAAACCTGCCTGGTGTAAAATATGTCGCAAACAATATTACACTTAAAAACACCGTAGATGCTGGAGATATTAAAACCAAAATTAAAAAAGCATTTGAACGTTCGGCAGATATTGATGCAAAAGACATTACCGTTAAGACTGATGGTCATACTGTAACCTTAACAGGTAAAGTCCACTCTTTAAAAGAAAAAGATGATGCGCGCAGAACTGCTTATTACTCACCAGGCGTATGGACTGTAGAGAATGAGTTAGAGGTTGTTTATTAATTTTTTTAAAACCAGATAAGAAATCGATACGTTAATTTCTTATTGAAAATTGCCCTAATCCCTTAAGTGGATTAGGGCAATTTTTTTCATACTGACCCAGGTCATTATTCATCAAACTTCGGTAGGTTAATTTTGCATTGAACATTCATCATCTCATTTAAAAAACAGCATAATGAAAACAGATATAGCAATAAAAGAAGATGTATTAGAAGAACTTAATTGGCTACCTAATATAGATGAAACGCAAATAGGAGTCATAGTTAAAGACGGAGTTGTAACCCTAACCGGAACCGTAAGTGATTATCCTAAAAAAGGCATCATTGACAGAGCTATTAAACGTATAAATGGAGTAAAAGCAGTTGCAGAAGAAATTAAAGTGAAATATGGAGACCGTGATAAATATTCAGACGAAGGAATTGCAAAAGCAGCGGTCAATGCCTTAGAATGGAATGCCTCTGTGCCTTCAGAACATATTATTATAAATGTTGAAAATGGAACAGTCCATTTAACAGGAGAATTAGAATGGGCTTTTCAAAAAGAGTTTGCAAAAAGAACCATTGAACATTTATTAGGCGTCAAAGAAGTAATCAATAACATACAGCTAAAACCAAAAGCAACACCTGCTAATGTAGAAGTTACTATTAAAAAGGCTTTTGAGCGTTCGGCAATTATAGATGCTAAAAATATAAACGTAACTATTAACGGAAATACGGCAACCCTAACAGGAACGGTACATTCAATTCAGGAAAAAGATAATGCGTTAAGAGCTGCTTATTTAGCTGATGGCATTACTGATGTGAAAAATAAAATTGAAGTAGCTTATGATGCTATTTACCTTTAAATAAAACGAACTATGGAATTATTAGAAAAATTGAAATGGCGCTATGCCACAAAAGCAATGAACGGTAAAAAAGTGCCGCAAACTACAATTGATGAAATAATTGAAGCTGCAAGACTTGCACCAACCTCAAGCGGATTGCAACCTTTTGAAATCATAGAAATTACCAATCCAGAAACTAAAAAAGAAATCAGAAAAATAGGTTGGGATCAATCTGTGATTACAGACTGTTCGCATTTATTGGTTTTTGCAGCTTGGGATAATTATACCGCAGAGCGCATTAACAAGATGTTCGATTTGACCAATGAAATTCGTGGGTTTAAAAATGAAGGATGGGAAAATTACCGTCAAATGCTATTGAGTAGTTATCCGAAAAAAGAGGCAGAAGTCAACTTTAACCACGCTGCAAAACAAGCTTATATTGGTTTTGGAATGTCGGTTGCCGCTGCTGCTTTTGAAGCTGTGGACAGCACACCTATGGAAGGTTTTGATGCGGATGCGTTAGACAAAATATTAGGCTTGCGAGAAAAAGGACTTCGCAGTTGCGTAATGTTGGCGTTAGGGTATAGAGACGTCCAAAATGATTGGTTGGTCAAGCTGAAAAAGGTGAGAAAGAGTACTGAAGATTTTGTGACGATTATAGATTAAAACAAAATTAGAAGGAGCAGTAATTACAAAAAAAATATAACAATGAATTATAAAAATATAACCATAGCAGGAAGCGGAGTTTTAGGCTACCAAATTGCATTTCAAAGTGCGTTTCACGGATTTAATGTAACTGTATATGACATTACTGATGAAAATTTAGAAAAGGCAAAAGCAAAATTCAGCAGTTTGAGTCTAGATTATAAAAATGATTTAAACGCAACACAACAACAAATAGAAAAAACACGCCAAAACTTGAACTACACTTCAAATTTAGCTGATGCTTTAAAAGATGCCGATTTGCTTATCGAAGCAGTACCTGAAAACCCAACCATAAAAATTGATTTTTATAAAAAGGTAGCAAAAGTAGCCCCTGAAAAAACTGTTTTTGTCACGAATTCATCCACCTTGTTACCAAGTCATTTTGCTGAATACACAGGAAGACCATCAAAATTTTTAGCCTTACACTTTGCTAATACAATTTGGATTCACAATACGGCAGAAATTATGGGACACGATACCACAGACCCAAACGTATTTAAAGATGTTGTTGCCTTTGCCAAAGCTATTGGTATGCTGGCGTTACCACTAAAAAAAGAACAGCCAGGATATATTCTCAATTCACTATTAGTACCATTATTAAGTGCCGCAACTAATTTATTAGTGAGTGAAGTTGCAGACCCCAAAACCATAGATAAAACGTGGATGAAAGCAACAGGAGCGCCTTTAGGACCTTTTGGTATTTTAGATGTGGTAGGTATTAAAACTGCTTACAATATTAATAAAATAGCGGCAGAAGAAACCCAAGATGCTTTAAAAATAAAAACAGTAGCATACTTAAAAGATAACTATATTGACAAAAATAAGTTAGGAGTTTCAACAGGAGAAGGGTTTTATAAATACCCTAACCCAGCGTATAAAAATTCAGATTTTTTAGAGGTGTAAACATTTGTCTTCTAGATTTATACACATAGTTATGAATTGACCTATTCCTCTGGGGCGTATTCTAAATAGAGATTAGTAAATAGTCAATCAATAAATGAAAATATACGATGTACTTATAATAGGTGGCGGACAAGCTGGATTATCAATTGCTTATTTTTTAAGGAGAAGTTCATTGACCTATTTAATAGTAGATAATCAACAAGAAGCAGGCGGTTCTTGGAGTCAAACTTGGGATAGTTTAAAATTATTTTCGCCATCTACCTATAGTTCATTATCGGGTTGGGCAATGCCTAAAAGTAAAGAGGAATATCCTACTAAATCAGAATTCATAAACTACTTGTCAGCCTATGAAAAACGGTACGGTTTTACGATACAAAGGCAAACAGAAGTTATTAAAGTGGAGAAAGAAAGCGGACTTTTCAAAACCGAGACAAATAGGGGTGCGTTATATTCCAAAACTGTAGTGAGTGCAACCGGAACAGCTGGACATTCTTTTATTCCAGAATATTCTAAAAAAGCTATTTTTTCTGGAATTCAAATACATTCCGCAGACTATAAAAATTCAGATAATCTTCAAAATAAAAAAGTGCTAATTATTGGTGGTGGAAATTCTGGAGCACAAATTTTAGCAGAAGTGTCCAAAGTTGCAAAGACCAAATGGGTCACTTTAGAAGAACCGCTGTTTCTACTTGATGATATTGATGGACGTTATCTTTTTAACGATGCAACTCAAAAATTCTTAGGAAATCCAAAAGTGAAATCCAAAGGAGATTTCAGTATTTCCTTATCCAATATTGTAATGATAGAAAGTGTCAAAGAAGCACGAATTCGTAATGTTTTAAATACAGTTAGACCCTTTAAAGAATTTTACGAAGATGGCGTTGTCTGGCAAGATGGTACTAAAGAAGCATTTGATGCTGTTATTTGGTGTACAGGTTTTAGGGCTAATCTTAAACATTTAGAATCTTTAGGTATTGTTGAAAACGGAAAAATAGCGACTAAAAATACACGTTCGTTACAAGAGCCTAATTTATGGCTTGTTGGCTACGGAAATTGGACTGGTTTTGCCTCTGCTACAATATATGGCGTTGGTAAAACTGCCAGACAAACCGTAAAGGAAATTACTGAAACATTATCGATAAACAAGTAGCATAAACTTGAATAGAGATAGAATAGTGCCCAAATTCAGTAAGACGAATTTGGGCATTTTTTACTGACCCAAGTCATTTCTATCAGCGTTTTCTAAAACTACCTTTATGCCTAATAAATAAAGGTTGAGTTTAATAATAGCAGTAATGAAAACAGATGCAAAAAAATAGCACGTTCTCAACATTTTTGAGAAAAAATAGACCATAAAAATCTTTTTCCGAAGTCTTCAAATAAGGTATAAAAGTGTTACTTTAAAATCTTAAAACAAATAATTAAAAAATAATCTCACAATCAGTATCTTTAAAATGTACAATACATAGCAACTATGTCCATAGAAAATTTCAATATTAAAGGATTAACTTCAGAGCAAGTACGGCAATCTAGAGCAAAATATGGAGAGAATAAATTAAAGAGCAAAAAAAAATCGTATTTTATTGAAGCCATTATAAGTCTAGCAAAAGAACCAATGATTTTGCTATTATTAGTGGCTTCTGTTATTTATTTCAGTACTGGAAATATTGGCGATGGTCTTTTTCTAATGTCAGCTACTGTATTAGTCGCTACTATTTCTTTATACCAAGATTCCAAAAGTCGTAATGCTTTAGAAAAATTAAAAAGCTACACGCAACCCAAATGCAAAGTGATTCGTAATGGCGCGTTGGTTGAAATTAGGTCTGAAGAAATTGTGGTTGGCGACAGTCTAATGATTGAAGAAGGCAACACTATTTCGGCTGATGGCATCATTATACATTCCAATGATTTTTCGGTCAATGAATCCATTCTTACAGGCGAATCATTTTCAGTTTTTAAAGATGAAACAAAAAAGGATACATTAATTTACAAAGGCACTTTGGTTTCCAGCGGACTGGCTATTGCAACGGTTACCGCTATTGGCAACGAAACCCAATTAGGAAAAATAGGAAAAAGTCTTGAAGACATACAGAAAGAAAAAACACCTTTAGAAATACAAATCAACAATTTTGTAAAAAAAATGGTGGTTGCAGGCGCAGTTATATTTCTAATTGTGTGGGCAATCAACTATTTTAATTCTTACGATATATTAGACAGCTTACTCAAAGCCTTAACGTTAGCAATGAGTATTTTACCAGAAGAAATTCCTGTGGCATTCACCACCTTTATGGCTTTGGGAACGTGGCGTTTGATGAAAATGGGTATTATTGTAAAACAACTAAAAACAGTTGAAACTTTAGGTAGTGCCACCATAATCTGCACCGATAAAACAGGCACTATTACCGAAAACAGGATGAGTCTTGCCAGACTTTACACATTAGCTTCAAACACCATTTGTAAGGCAGATGATGTATTGGGCAATGCCGAAAAAGAACTCATAAGAACTGCTATGTGGGCAAGCGAACCCATACCTTTTGATGCTATGGAAATTGCACTACACGATTCTTATAAAGCATTTTCAGAAAAAGACGAAAGACCAGACTACAAAATGATTCACGAATACCCATTGGAAGGAAAACCACCAATGATGACACACCTTTTTGAAAACAAACAAGGCCACAGAATCATTGCAGCAAAAGGCGCACCTGAAGCTTTGATGACGATTTCAAATCTTTCAACTATTGAAAAACAACAAATAATCGATGCCATACAAACAATTACAGCCCAAGGCTATCGTGTATTAGGTGTTGCCGAAGCTTATTTTGAAGGTAGTGATTATCCAAAAAAACAACAAGAGTTTCAATTTAATTTTAAAGGCATTGTTGCATTCTACGACCCACCAAAAAAGAATATAACTTCAGTTTTGAAAGCTTTTTATTCGGCAGGTATCAACGTAAAAATTATTACTGGAGATAATGCGTTAACTACGCTTGCCATTGCAAAAGAAATAGGTTTTAAAGATGCTGAAAAAAGCATTTCTGGAGAAGACTTACTTCATCTTGAAGGGACTGAATTACAACAAAAAGTAGCAGAAGCCACTATTTTTACAAGAATGTTTCCCGAAGCAAAACTAAAAGTTATTAATGCCTTAAAAGCTACTAACGAAATTGTAGCAATGACAGGAGATGGTGTTAACGATGCACCAGCACTCAAAGCTGCACATATTGGTATTGCAATGGGTAAAAAAGGCACCGAAATTGCCAAGCAGGCAGCATCACTAATTTTATTGGACGATGATTTATCAAAAATGGTAGATGCCATTGCTATGGGCAGACGCATTTATACCAATCTAAAAAAAGCAATTCAATATATCATATCCATTCACATCCCTATTATTTTGACGGTTTTTATTCCCTTAGCTTTGGGTTGGGTCTATCCAAATATTTTTTCGCCAGTACATATCATTCTTCTCGAATTGATTATGGGACCAACCTGTTCCATAATTTACGAGAATGAGCCTATGGAAAAAAACACGATGCTTCAAAAACCACGACCAGTAACTTTAGATTTTTTTAACTGGAAAGAATTAACAACAAGTATTATACAAGGCATATTAATTACCTTAGGAACACTAACAATATACCAATTTGCCATACATCAAGAATTCAATGAAGCAATAACACGTACTATGGTTTTTACCACGCTTATTTCGGCTAATATCATCCTCACTTTGGTCAATCGTTCATTTTATTATTCCATTTTTACGACTTTAAGATATAAGAATAAACTTGTTCCTCTTATTATTGGTATTACAATTACCTTAATGGCATTATTACTTTTTGTAAAACCCTTATCCCTATTTTTTAAATTTGAAAGCCTAAGTATTACCCAAATTGGCATTAGTATTAGTATTGGTTTTCTATCTGTAATCTGGTATGAATTTGTAAAATGGTTCAAACGTAAAAAAGAGACAAACACCTATTAGAAATGACCTACATCATTTCTATCAGCGTTTTCTAAAACTACCTTTATATATTACTAAAGAAGTCTCACTTTAAAAAGATATATAATGAAAACAGATATAGAAATTAAAAACGATGTACTCGATGAACTCGCGTGGCAACCCAATGTGGATGAAAACGAAATAGGCGTAGTGGTCGAAAATGGAACAGTTATGCTTACTGGTGTTTTGGATAATTACCGCAAAAAAGTCGCTGCTGAAGAAGCTGTAAAACGAGTAAAAGGCGTTAAGGCCTTGGCTGGAGATATTCAAGTGAGATATGGAACAAGTTTTCAAAAAACGGATGTAGAAATTGCAAAAGCCATTGTAAAAGCTTTCGAATGGAACACCGCAGTACCAGAAGATAAAGTTTCTATAGAAGTCCGTGATGGTTGGGTTAATTTATCTGGCGAAGTAGATTCAGCCTTTCAAAAAGATGCAGCAGCACGCGTGGTAAAAAATATCACAGGTTTAAAATGGGTAAATAATGTGATTACCATTAAACAAGCCATACTTCCTGTTGATGTCAAAGAGCAAATTGCCAAAGCTTTTAAACGTTCTGCTGATATTGAAGCGGATGGTATTACAGTTGAAGTACACGAGGATGTTGTAAAACTCAAAGGAAAAGTGCATTCGTTAACAGAAAAGAAAGCAGCTCAAAAAACAGCCTATTTTTCACCTGGAGTTTATAGAATTGAGAACGAACTGGAAGTAGTGGATTAATTCCATAACCCATTAATATACTAAATCTGCTTAATTCATTTTAAAATTGACGATTAAGGTATCTAAAAAGTAATTCTAGTATCTAATGGACAGTCTAATCACATTCTCAATAACGGTTTTTACCGCATTTTTTGCCATAATGAACCCCATTGCTGGTATTCCTGTATTTGTAGCTATGACTGAAGGTGCTGATGTAGCAACCAAAGAACGCATTAACAGAAAAGCAACGGTAACTGCATTTTTAATTGTAGCTATATTTGTTGTTCTCGGTAAATTTATTTTTGACCTCTTTGGCATTACCATTCCTGCCTTCAAAATTACTGGTGGCATTTTAGTATTTTATATCGGTTTTGAAATGTTGCAATCTGCCAAATCAACAATTAAGCACCTGAAAAATGTAGCGATTGATGAACAAATAGCAATTTCCCCATTAGCTATTCCCTTACTTGCTGGTCCAGGTGCCATCGTAACAGCAATGAATTTTGTGACTGATGTAAATTTAATTCACATTGTAATTGTAATATTTATTTTTGGGTTGATGTGTTTTCTTACTTATCTTTCTTTTCGATTAAGCGATTTTATTGTAGCTAAAATAGGAAAGAATATTATTGAAGTCCTAAATAAGATTATGGGTTTAATCATCGCTATTATAGGAACCAATATGGTTATTGAAGGTATTAAAATTGCGTTTAATTTGAATTTATGACCATACACAGAAAAAGAAATAAAAGCCTAGGCCTGGCAGAACTTATAGCCATTGCGCTGGGCGGAATGGTAGGTGGCGGAATTTTTACTATTTTAGGCATTGCAGTATCTATTATTGGTAATATGGCACCTATTGCCATTATCATTGGTGGTTGTATTGCAGCTTTAGCGGCCTATTCTTATGTAAAATTAGGGCTGTATTATAAAGACGAAGGCGCCACCTATTCCTTTTATAAACGCACATATACTAGTTCGCCATTCTCAGCATCAGTTGTAGGATGGTTTGTTATTTTCGGCTACATCAGTACGTTAGCGTTATATGCCTACACCTTTTCATCGTATGCGATAAGTAGTACCGATTTTGCCAATGTCGTTTGGATTCGCAAAGCCATTGCTATTGCAGTCATTGCCATTTTTACTTTTATCAACGTTTGGAGCGTCAACGGAATGGGTAAAATTGAAGATGCTATGGTTTATACCAAATTGGTATTACTGACTATTATATCAGTCGTCCTCATTCAGCACGGAACAACGGATTTTGGGACATTTTTAGATAATATGGTCTTAGATGCCGAAAAATCAAATGTGTTTTCTATTCTAATTGTGGCATCACTCACTTTTGTAGCCTATGAAGGTTTTCAGCTCGTCATTAATGCGGTTAATGAAATGCAAAATCCAGAAAAGAATATTCCAAGAGCCATTTATGCTGCTATTATTTTAGCCATACTTATTTATGTGGTCATTTCCATAGGTGCTTTATTTGCAATACCAACTGAAGAAATTATAAAAAACAAAGAATTTGCATTGGCAGCTGGTGCAGGAAATGTATTGGGAAGTTTAGGAACTAATATTGTCATTTTGGGTGCTATTCTTGCTACCAGTAGCGCCATTAGCGGAACGGTGTTTGGGTCTTCACGACAAATGGCGGTTATTGCAAAGGACGGATTCTTTCCGCATTGGTTATCCCTTCGGAAAAATAATGTCCCTCAAAATGCCATTATTGCAATGGCTTGTATGGCAAGTATATTAGTTTTGCTAGGTGGTCTTGAATTGATATTGGAATTTGGCAGTATTACTTTTTTATTGGTATCATTACTTATGGCGATTGCCAATTACAAAATAAGAGATAAAACAAATTCTTCAAAAGCGATAACACTCTTATCTATTTTAGGACTCGGAATGGGTGGGATATTGATTCTGTATTATGAATTTACCAATGAATGGGAACAGATGCTAGCCATTATCATTTTGTATCTAGTTCTGGCTATTTTTGCTTGGTTCTATTCAAAGAAAGTAAATAAAGATAAAAGTAGTATGTAATTGCTAGGTTTGAAACCAATAAAATCTTAAGCAAATCAAAATAGTAAATAAATGACTAAAGTTTTAATTACAGGAGCCACAGGCAACGTCGGAACTGAAATTCTAAAGGCTTTGGGTAATATTCACCATACGTTAGAGATATATGCTGGTGTAAGAAAAACTAATACAAACCAACGAGAGCCTCTAGTCTTTGAGCAAAATGAAATTTACTTTGATTTTACAAAAATCGATACATTTTGGCCTGCCCTATTGAATATTGATATTTTATTTTTATTGAGACCGCCCAACATATCTGACGTAGCTAAATATTTTAAACCACTTATCGATACTGCAAAAAAATCAAGCATTCAACACATCATTTTTTTATCTGTGCAAGGCGTAGAAAAAAGCAAAATTATTCCGCATCATAAAATTGAAAAATTAATTGTTGATAGTAAAATTTCATATACATTTTTACGACCAGCCTATTTTATGCAAAACTTTACAACAACGTTGCGATATGACCTAGTTCATAATCATAGAATTTACTTGCCAGCAGGACAAGCAAGATTTACTCTAATTGACCTAAAAGATATCGGTTGTGTTACAGCAGAAGTTCTTATTAACCCTCAAAAATATTGTAATAAAAGCTATGAGTTGACTAATAATGAAACTTTGACTTTTGCTGAAATGGCTAAAAAAATTAGTGAGGGAATTGGAAAAAATATAAGCTATATTTCGCCAAGTCTGCTACAGTTTTTTATTACAAAACGAAAAGAAGAAATGCCGATAATGCTAATCCTTGTAATGATTATGTTGCACTACTTTCCAAGATTTCAACAGACGCCTAAATTAACTCAGTGGGTAAAAATTATTACGAAAAAAGAACCTAAAACTTTTGAAGAATTTATTCAAACCAACTTAAAAAAAATTGGAAAGAACAAAAGTTCTTAGAAACAGCCTTACTTGTAATATAAAAATATCATAGTTGCACTTTTTCTAAATAGCTATATTTAGGTATTTTTTCAACATATCTAGCTTAAAGTTACTGACCACAGCTAAACTAGAATCGGCATTCATCAATACCAAACCGTAACCCAATTCGGATAGTTTACAATCTTTAATAACACCTTCTCTTAATGCACTAAAAACAGGCATAAAATGTTTGTGCGTTTCAATACCTGAAGCATTGGCTGCCTTAATAGCTGCGGAAACTGCATCTGTAATTTGATTGGGTGTTAAGCCTTGTTCCAATAAGTCGCTTGCCAAATGTTTCATTTGTATGGAATAGTAAAAATCCATAAAATTCTGAACGCTGTCAGCTATATCATATTCTCTAACATATATTGATACTTCCATAATGTGTAATTTCTAAATTATTAAACAATTCTTCATTTAAGTATGCTGTGTGATAACAGCCATCAATTGCGCTTTACTTTGAACACCAGATTGTCGCCAAACAATCTGTCCTTCTTTAAATAAAGCCAATGTAGGCACGCCTTTAACATTGTAACGCTGTGCAACGGGTTGGTTTTTGTCAATATCTATTTTAATAATGCGCACTTTACCATTGACCTCTTTTGCTAAATCATCTATAATGGGCGATTGCGCTTTGCAAGGGCCACACCATTCTGCGTGAAAATCTACGAGTACCGGTGTTTTACCATTTACTATTTTACTAAAATCCCCTTTCATTGGTCTATTTTTTTAAAACGAACTATTAACGTGCTTCATCATTATTACAAATTAATAGTCCGTTATTTTATGTTACTTTAAATCTTTCGCATACCCAAAAACAATTCTTTTAAACGTTTTAAAATCATTGGTAAAAGTTGCTACTCGCTTAGATATTTGGCCGTGCTTTTCTCGATAATCGCTATCTGATAATCCTTTTTCATTTTGCATAAGTCGTGATAGGAACTGCTCGTGCTTGATAATGCTGTCTTCTAAATCGTTAAACAAATCAGAATGAATTTCATCTAGATTTTTAAGCATTTTTTCATACTCAGGATTGTTGTTTTTTGAAGTTTCTTTCTTCTTTAATAGGTCATCAAAAAAGCGCACTTCGTCTTTGTAAAAATCAATGGTATCTAACCATTCTCTACTTTCAAAGTGTAACACGTCTAATCCTGCACCTAATAATAATGCTGCTTTTGGGTTTGAAATTGCTGTATTCATAATATTATGTTTTAATTTTTAGTATTTATAGTTTGCTGAAAGTTATAGATTTGAGAGTTTGAAAACACCTTTTGGTATGGCGTGAAAACCTGTCGATTTTACTTTTTCTTCTACGTCTTTTATATCTATTAATTTGGAAGTGTGAATCGTAAATTCTTTAGGAAACACATCATTATTGATTAGGACGTTTTCAATGCCATCTAATTCTAATATTCTATTTTTAATAACTTCAAGTTCTCTCGATTCTTCGGCATTTGTGCTAAATACTTTTCCGTGGAATCCTGGTATTATGTTTTCGTTTAATAAGCTCATAAGTCCTCTGTTCTAATTTGCGTTGGCAGTTTTGGTTTCTCTTAAATCTTGTAATTGTTTAAATAAGTCTTCCTCTTCTTTTGTTAACTTTGTAGGTAAGGTTACGTTTAGTTTGACTAACAAATCGCCGTGGGTTGTTGGTTTGCTGTATTTTGGCATTCCTTTGCCTCTTAATCTCAATGTTTTTCCTGTTTCACTACCTTTAGGAACGGTTACTTTTACGGTTCCTGTAAGCGTTGGAACTTCTATTTTACCACCCAAAATGGCGGTATATAAATCTACTGGCGCATTGTGTAGAAGATTATCTGCACTTCGTTTAAAACGAGCATCTGGTTGTACGCGTAAAATGATATACAAATCGCCTCGATTGCCACCTTGAACGCCTTGTTGTCCTTTGCCTTTTATTTTTAATTGTTGCCCATCATAAGCCCCTTTCTTAATCGTTATGCGTAACTTTTCATTATGTATCTCAAAGGTGCGTTTGCTTCCTTCATACGCTTCTAGAAGTGTAATAGGCATTTCGGCTTGGGTGTCGCCACCAGAATATGCTGCTCGCTGTCCTCTTGCGCCTTGTCCGCCTGCGCCAAAAAAGCTTTCAAAAAAACTCGAAAAATCCTCGCCACCTTGTCCACTAAATCCTGAGGGGTTTCCTTGATAGGAATACGAGTTTCTTTGGTTTTGTCTTTGATTCGCTTGATTTGCATAGTCTCGCCAATCATCACCTGTGTTTTGATACGCTTCCCAATTAGAGCCTATCGTATCATATTTTTCACGCTTTTCTTTATCGCTTAATACTTCATTTGCCTCGTTGATTTCTTTAAACTTTTCTTCAGCAGTTTTGTCATCCGGATTTTTATCTGGATGGTACTTGGCCGCTAATTTTCGATAGGCTTTTTTAATATCTTTTGCGGTAGCGTCTTTTGAGACACCTAATGTTTTATAATAATCTTTGTAATTCATCTATGATGAAGTTTATTAATTAAGCGGATATCTATTGAAAAAGCTCACTTGCAATGCTTTTTTCGCATCTGTTAAAAGTTTTTCAACGTCATTGAGTGGGCTATTTCTTAATTGGGCAATTTCGGCTAGTTCTAAATGTTGTTGGGTAGCCAACTCAAAAACGGTACGCATAGGCGATGGTAAATTGTACAGTACCATCGCGATATGATGTTGAATAGCTTCAGCCGTTAAATCTTTATCAATTTTTTTAATCCAGTCGTTTTCATCATTCTCTATAAATACGTGGTTTAGGGTATAGTCATTGTGGTTGTAAGAGCTATCATCTAGTTCTTCAATCATCAATAAATCGCCACCACCATCTGTACTATATTTTTCCTGCATTTCATCCCATTCAGGCTTCGTATAATCATCAATATTTTTAAAGAAAAATTCATCAAATTCTTCTTCTACGATAATATCGTCTAGCAAGTCATTGGTCTTTTTGAATAACCACAGATAGAAATCTTCTGCTTGCTTCACTTCATCAATATGGTCATATATTTCGATAAAAAGCTGGTCTATAATATCATCTGCTTTGAATTTGTTTTTAGAAAAATGTCCTTTTTTAATGGCAACATTGAGTTGTGTATTCACATACTGCCGTATTTGAGGCATTATTTTAAGCACTAATTCATTAAAAGAGGTTTGGTTTTCTTCCTTTTTGAGCTGAACGAGATTTGTATAAGTTTCTGTCACAAATAGTCGAAACTCTTTTTTGTTTTGGTAATAAGAAACATTGGTTTGCATAAGGCGCGCGTTTAAATATTATAGTGTAAAGGTGCAAACTTGATGGCGTTGACAAAATGACTTGGGTCAGTATTAGAAAATTATACGAGGCTGACTTGCATCATTTTAAACCTGAGTGTTCTCAACTACTTTTGGATTAGTTAATTAGTGTTTAATCAAAAATAAAATAGTTATGAGAGCAGATTCAAGTATTAAAGAAGATGTCCTTGCCGAGTTAGACTGGCAACAAAACATCGATGAGAGCCAAATAGGGGTTATTGTAAACAATGGTGTTGTTACACTTACTGGCGTGGTAGATAGTTACAGTAAAAAAGTAGCTGTAGAAAAAGCCGTAAATAGTGTAGCTGGCGTAAAAGCTGTAGCCGAAGAAATAAAAGTAGATTATGGAAACAATCTTAAAAAGACGGATGCTGAAATTGCCACAGCTGCTGTTAGTGCATTAAAATGGCATTCTTCCGTTCCTATTAACACCGTTGATGTTAAAGTAGAAGATGGTTGGGTATATTTATCTGGTGCCGTGGGATGGGACTACAAAAAAACATCTGCAAAAAAAGCAGTAGAGCACCTATTAGGCGTTCACGGTGTAAGTAACACCATAGATATTAAGCCAGCGGTAAAACCAATAGATATTAAGGCAAAAATTAAAAAAGCTTTTGAGCGTATGGCAACGCTTGATGCCAATAAAATCGATGTTGAAGTGGAAGGACATACGGTAAAATTACGTGGCAAAGTAGGTTCTATTTCAGAAAAAAATGAAGCAAGAAAGACCGCTTATTTTGCGCCAGGTGTGTATGAAGTTAAGAATGAGTTAGAAGTAGAATAACAGATATTTTTTTAATATTTAAACAATAGCCCTAGTGTATAAGACATACTTAGGGCTATTTTTTGTGCTTCTTTTTATGCCAATCCCAAATAGTGGTAACTAATAAGATATCTTACTTTTTTTAAAATGAAGATTTTAGAGTGGTTCGCTTTCGCGAAAGCGAGAATAAAACATAGTACCAAAAAACATAACAGCGTATCCTATAAGCTAATCAAGAAATGGTTTTAATTCATCTTCAGAACCTCTAAGAATGAGAATATAACTACCACTTATTAGTTTTTTTAAATGATGGTTTACACTATCTTGATGCACGCCTAGACCACGTAAAATACTATATGGCCCCATAGACATAGCACCTATTTTTTTACCATTAACTTCTTGTAAAAACATAGTTGCAAATGCACCTGCAACAAAAAAATCGCCAATCTCTGGATTAGAAATAATCCCAAAATTTGATATTGGTTCAAACAAGGTGTTACATCTTAATTCCATTGCAACTGTGCTGTTGTTTAGGTCTTGTTGAGTTACCTTACCAAGTATAGCGACTTGTAAACTGGTATCGCTCTTATTAATAGTGTGCACCAAATTTTCAATTTGCTTAAATTCTGAGTATGATTGTAAGAATATTATCTTTTGCTCTTTAATTTCAGGTTTCATCATATATAATACAAGTAGAACAATTATGCTTTGTATAGTAAAAATAGTGGGATTGAAAGCGCTATGGAATGACCTGTATCACTTTGGTTTTCTTTATCCAAATTCTGCAATATCTTTTAATTGCGATTTGTCTAACAATACCAGTTTTCTGCCAGATGCTACTTCTATTAATCCTTCGTTTTTAAACTCGGTTAACATTCTAATTGCTGTTTCTGTAGACGTACCTATCATACCAGCAAAATCTTCTCTAGGAATGCTAATACCTTGATGTTCATCATCTGTAGTAAGTCCTTTTTCGTCTAGCTCTAAAAGCGCTTTTGCAGTACGTTGTCGTACTGTTGCAAATGCCATATCTACGAGCTGTTCTTGTAAGTGTATCACGTTATTAGAGACCATTTCGATAAACTTATTTGAGACTTCTTTGTTGCCATATAATAAGCTGGTAAAATCAGATTTTGGAATTTCGCATATTTCAGCCGTTTCCAGCACTCTGGCGGTTTCTACATAGTTGCTGGTGTCGCCCAAAAGTGAGAGTTGTCCTAAAAAATCGCCTGGACCGTATAAACCAGTCACAAATTCTTTTCCAGTCTCGGTGCTTCTAAAGGTTTTTACATTTCCGCTTTGAATAAAAAATAGACGGCGCGCCAAACGTCCTTCTTTAAAAATTTCTTCTTTTACCTTATAGGTTTTTAAGGTACGGTCTTTAGAGAGCTCTTCCAAATTAAGGTATGCCGATGCTTCATTCAGAAAAGCACTAATTCCTTGAATATTTTTAGCATATTCCTTTTTTAAAAACGCAGTTCTTTTTAAGCGACTTTCTATGGCTTCAAGTAATTCATTTTCTTCAAAAGGCTTAGTTAAATAATCGTCTGCACCCAGATTCATTCCTTTTCTTACATCTGTCTTTTCAGATTTTGCAGTAAGAAATATAAAGGGAATACTGGCAGTTTCCGAGTGTTTGCTTAACTTATCAAACACGCCATAGCCATCTAATTCTGGCATCATAATATCACAGATGATGATATCTGGCAATACTTTTAGCGCTTTTTCTACGCCTATTTTTCCATTTTCGGCGGTGGTTACTTCGTAGTTTTCTATCTCAAGAATTTCAGCAGCATTTTCGCGTAGGTCTTGGCTATCTTCAATTAATAATACTTTTTTCATCTTTTCTTGTATTTAAAGGCAAAGCAACATAAAACGTAGAGCCTACTGAGACTTTACTTTTAAAAGAAATGTTGCCTTCCATTAATTCTGTGTACTGTTTTACAATATTTAATCCCAAACCTGTGCCTTGTATGTTTGCCGTGTTATTTGCGCGATAAAACCGCTGAAACATATTGTTTTGGTCTTCTAGCGGGATACCTATACCTTGGTCTGTAATGTCTATATGCAACATCTGGTTTTTAAGGGCGATGGCAAGGGTTATTGTTTTATTTTCTTCGGAATATTTAATGGCGTTAGACAATAGATTGAAAAGGATATGTCGTATCAATTTTATATCTAAAAACACATTGATTTCTAAAAGGTCAGATTGTAACGTAATCTGTTGTCCATCCTTTTTAATGCCTTCACATTCTTCTAATACTGATTTTGAAAAATCAATAATATCAAAGCTTTCTGGTTGCGCTATTACTTTGCCTTCTTCTAATTTGCTTAATGATAAAAAGTCATTGAGGATGGTGACCAGATTTTTAACATTAGACCTTATTTTAGATACGTGGTTTAATCTTCTCTCTTCCTTTCCAGGTACATTTAATTTTTCAATTAAAATAGCTGAAGATAAAATAGCACTTAAAGGTGTTCTAAACTCGTGGGACGCCATAGAAATGAAGCGAGATTTTAATTCACTTAACTCCTGCTCTTTTTTTAGCGTATTTATAATTTCAAGTTCTGCTTTCTTTTGCAGCGTGATATTGTTGTGAACTAACAAGACTTGTTTAATCTCATTTTTCTCATTTAATAATGGCGTGCTGTTAACTCGATAGATTCTGTTTTGATACGCTACTTCAAAAGTGCAATGTTGGCCTTTAAATGTCTTTAAAATTTTTCGCTTTGCTTTTTCAATGATGTCTTTAGGAACTCCCTTAACATTATCAATTAAGGTTTGTGCGTCTGCAAGTCCTTTGAAACCTAAATCTTCTACTTCCTCTCCTTCAACTAGAACAATTTTAAAATTTGAATCAAAAACGACAACAAATCCTTTCGGAAATTTTTGAGAGATATTATTTAATAAAAATTTGCTTTCTGTTGCTTTGCTTTCTGCTACTTTAGTTTCTTGTATTTGGTCTTCTAGATGTAGATTAGTCTGGGTTAGTTTTTGAACGATGTCCTGTAATTCGCTTGTGCGTTCTTTTACTTTATTTTCTAATTCAATAGCATAATTAAGTAATTTTTCATCGCTCTCTTTTATTTTTTTTGCTGCTTCTTTGTGCGCTGTAATATTGTTAGTGACCCCAATTAATCGTTCTGGTTTTCCATTACTATTTTTAAAGGCTCTTCCTTTTACTCTAAGCCAGCGAATCGATTTATTTGGTAAAACGATTCTATATTCTTTTGTTAATGGTTTGTCTAGCTTTAAAGCGATTGAGATTGCTAGTTTTAAATCTTCTTTATCATCAGGATGCACTATAGCTAAAAAAGAATCGAAGGTAGATTCTTGTTTTTCAAACTCTGGGCCAAACATCGAATAATCGTCTCTAATCACATTGTTCGTCTGTAAATTCCAATCCCAAGCAGAAAACTCTCCTGCTTTTATTGCCAGCCTGTAGCGTTCTTCGTTTTCTATGAGTTTTCTTTCTGTATTTTTCTTTTCAGTAATATACCTAACAATGGTTAACACACCGTGTTTGTTTAAGTGTATAACACGAGCTTCAAAAAAATCTTCTTTATTTTTTACGCTGTATTCTACCACTTGAAGTTCACCACTAGAAATGGCATCTTTATGTGCTTTACTAACCACTTTAAAAACGTGTGACGGTAAAACATCTTTCATATTCTTGCCTATAAATTCTTTGGCAGACATAAAAAGTTTATCCGGTGCTGGGGCAAAGGAATCTGTATAGTTCCCTTCCAAATCTTGTATGAACATCATATCTGGAATGGCTTCTAACAAGTCCGTGTTTTTTGCTTTTTCTTCTCGTAGTTGCAGTTCGGTTTCTTTCTGTTTTGTGATGTCCTGCACAAAACCTTCTATAGCAATCAATGTATTGTTAGCATCATACACAGCTTGACCTTGTTCCCAAAAATGTTTAATTATTCCATTTTTATGCGTGATGCGATATTCTATATGAAAGGTTTCTTGATTTTTTAATGCTTTTTGAATCGTTTTCCAAACCATATCGCGATCTGCTTCGAGAATTATTTCAGCAAAATGCGACTTACCACTCGTTACATTTTCAACAGAATAGCCTGTTAATTGATAAAAACCTTGACTCACGAATTCTGCCGTCCAATTCTTATCATTTTTTGCGCGGTAAAAAAAACTTGGCAGGTTATTGATGAGGTTATTTAATTTCATACAGTGAGCAGTTTATTTCAATTTTGAGCTTTTAAGATATGCTATTTTAAGTCTTCGCTCAAATTTATCTGTCGCAAAGTAGGGAAACACTCTGGATGATTTTTTTGAATAAAGGCGATTAATTGTTCTCTTACCTCGCATCGTAAATCCCAAACATCTGAGGCATTTTTTGCACTAAACGTAGCGCGCAGTTCCATTGTGGTGGCATTTGTATTCGACACAACTAGTTTTGCGATATTTTTATCCCATAGTGTATTGTTATGTAGCAGTTCTAGTAATTTTTTTCGCATTTCGGCAACAGGAAACGTATAATCTACCTGAAAAAACACCGTGCCGATAAGCTCTTGTGAATTGAATGTCCAGTTCACAAAAGAATTATCGTTAAAGTAACTGAGTGGTAGTACCAGTCTGCGCCAGTCCCATAACTTGATAACTACATAGGTTAGTGTGATATCTTCTACCGTACCAAATTCGCCCTGAATAACGACTTCGTCATCAATTTTTATAGGTTGTGTAAAGGCAATTTGAAATCCAGTAATCAAGTTTGCAATAGATTTTTGAGCGGCAACCCCTGCAATAATACCTATAACACCAGCCGAAGTTAATAAGGTAGTCCCCACTTTTTTTACCGATGGGATATTCCATAAAATTGCTGCAACAGCCAGCGTGATGATAATAACGATAGAAATACTTTTTAGAAAGCGCAGTTGCGTTAGTGCCTTTCTGTCTTTTGCCTTGTGATTGTTGTTTATGGTAAATTTTTCTTTAACGACTTCTTCAATAGCATTTAAAAATGCAATAACGAGCCAAGAAAAATTAATGATGATAAGGCTTTCTGTAATTTTTTTCCAAAAGGTAGTGACTTCTAAAAATTGAAATGAACTGTAAATAAACAGTATAGGCAATAGAAATTTGGCCGCAGTTTTTAATTGAAGAAGTAGTTGTGTTTTTAATACCGAAGGTCGTCTTTTATTTGAAAGTTTTACTATGGAAAATAATATCCATCGTATGGTAAGACCCAATAATATACAGGCTACAATTACGATGGTGTATGTAACCCAAGATTCAAAAGTATCTAAGAATTTTATTTGGCTGAAATCCATATAGTTTATAAAAGTATAGGTCTATATACTTGATTAAAATGACTTAGGTCAGTTTGGGTACTATTATAAGTAAGCTTTCGCGAAAGCGAACTAAAAACTATTATTGAGAAGATTAAAAACTTGTTGTTCGCTTCTATTTAACTGAGCACAATTTTATGTTCTGCGAGTGCCTTTAAGGTGGCTGTATAGCCTACATTAAAAATGGCGTCGATACTATTCATATCAAACGTGCCATAATTACTTAGGTCTTGTGGATTTATCATTATATCGCAGGCTGAAAATTTTGCCATAGATTCGACTGCATTTTTGATTTTGTACGCGCGTTCTATAACCGTGTAGGAATGCTTTAGGTCTTTAATGCTGATTTTTTTAAGCGGATTTACATAGACACCTATTATTTTATCACAAGTATTTTTTAAGGGTTCTATAGGGAAGTTATTGATGACGCCACCATCTACATAAAATTTTCCATTGATTTCTGTAGGTGTAAAAACACCCGGAAATGAAGCCGAAGCGATAATGGGTTTTATAAGTTGGCCTTTGCTAAAAATTTTAAGTGTACCATCAATAATATTTGAAGCAGTTATAAAGAGGGTTTTTTTTAGGGTTTCAAAATTATCATTAGGAAGATATGCTTTAAGGTCATCATAAAAATTTGCCGAGTTTATAAAACCTGGTTTATTACGTGCATATCTACTGGCTTGAAATATGGAAATGGTTTTATAGAAATTTAATATTTCAGACCAACTCACACCTGCTGCATAGAGCGCACCCACAATAGCGCCAGCACTTGTGCCTGCGATATGCGTAGGGAAAATGCTGTTTTCTTCTAAGGCTTTTATAGCGCCTATATGTGCTGCGCCTCTTGCGCCACCACCAGAAAGTACCAATCCTGTGTTCATTGTGAGATTTATATTTGTAAAGGTATTGAGTTGATTTCAAGCAGCTAATGACCTAAGTCAGTTCCTTATAAAACAGGGCTGAATACTTTTGCGACACCTTCTTTTAAGCGTTCTAGTTTGGGTCTTTTCAAGTAGTGTTGATAGTCTATTTGATTGCTTTTTTTACAATCGCTTAAAAAATCTTGTTTTAGTTGGGTTGTTATTTCTGCATCATATAGCAAAACATTGACTTCATAATTTTGCTCAAAACTTCTAATATCTAAGTTTGCAGTACCTATAGACGTTAACTTGTCGTCAGAGATGATGACCTTACTGTGTAAAAACCCATCTGGATATTGGTAGATTTTTACTCCAGCTTCCAGTAAATCTTCAAAATTTGAGCGTACTGTCCACTTGACCAAAAGACCATCAGAATTAGCAGATAGTAACAATCTTACATCTATACCGCTTAATGCTGCCACTTGCATTGCTTCCTTTAAAGCTTCTCCAGGAATGATGTACGGATTAGTGATATAAATATATTGTGTTGCACTATTAATGATTGAAAAATACAGTTGTTGGATAGAAGAAAAATCAGAATCGGGACCACTTGCCACTACTTGTGCCACAGATTTTCCCATAGTTCAATGTTTTAAGAAATAGTCGCCATTTAACAAATGGTCTGTGCCACTTGCAAAGCTCCAATCCACGGCAAAAACCGATTGTAAACTATTAACCACATTTCCTTTTAACTGCAAGTGCATATCGTACCACGTACCTAAAATAGGGTCTCCTTTTACGTACTTGTCTGCTACATTAATACCACCAGTAAACCCCACAATACCATCCACAATAACAATTTTACGGTGGTTTCTATAATTTATCGAAGATAGCAAACGCCCTAAGCGCATTGGCAAAAAAGCATACACTTCGATACCTTCAGTCTTAAGACTTTGTATGAACTTGTTGCTTAACGTTCTACTTCCTAAGGCATCGTATAGAAAACGCACTTCTACACCTTCGTTTACTTTTTTTATTAATAAAGCTTTAAACGTTTCGGCTAAATCGCCTTCTTCAAAAATGTAATATTGAATATGAATAAACTTTGTACCTTTTTCAATGGCTTCAAAAATGGCTTTAAAAGTTGCAGTTCCATTCTTTAAAGGTTTCAACTCGTTTCCAGTACTTGGTAGTAATTTAGAGCCTTTTATAATAAGCTTTGCTAACTTTTTATGCTCTAAAATAGTGTCTGGTATTACACCAGTTTTATTGCTATCCATCGCGCTGTAATATGCCTCAACTTTACTGTAGTACTCTGATATGGCTTCGGTTTTTTTGAGTTTATAAAATTTGTTTTTCCTTCTGTTACGTCCCAGAATAAAGTAGAACAACATTCCGGCTACCGGAATGGTAAAAATGGCCAACAACCAAGCTAACGTCTTTGTAGGTCTAATGCCATAGAGTAACAATCTGCCCACTAAGGCAAATGCAAAAAGGAAATAAAAAACTAAAGCTATGGTCATTATTCCGTATTGGTTTCAGCGATTTTATGGTTTTGATTTTTTAGGCAATAATCTCTTAATCACTTTTTCAATGGTAAGTCCTTGTACTAAAATTGAAAACACCACAACAATATACGTCATTACTAAAAACAATTCTCTATCCATTTCATCAGATAGGCTAAGGGCAAGTGCTATTGATATTCCACCTCTTAATCCGCCCCAAGTCATAATCAAATTGGTATAGGGCACAAAATCTAATTTCTTCTCAAAGACTTTTATAGGTAGCCATAGCGATGCATATCGGCAGAGTAAAATAATAGGGATTACTAACAGACCAGCGATAAGATAATCTACTTTGTAGGTCAGTACTAAAAGTTCCATTCCTATTAAGATGAATAAAACAGCATTCAATAAAACATCCATCAGTTCCCAAAATTTATCCAAATAAAGCTCGGTAGTTTTAGACATCGCAGCATCTCTCACTCGGTCGTGACCTACTAGTAAACCAGCCATAACCATCGCTAAGGGTGCTGATACGTGTAGTTTTTGGGCCGTAACCGTTCCTACCATAACTGCTGCTAAGGTAATAATGACTTCGATACTAAAATCGTCTATAGATTTAAGAAACCTATAGGTAAGCCAGCCTATTAGCAATCCTAATAGGATTCCCCCAAAGACCTCTATACCAAATAATTTTGCGATATCCATTGCATTAATGGCATCGCTTTTTGAAGATGCAATCTGAAAAAGTGTTAAAAACACAACCACACCTACGCCATCATTAAACAATGATTCCCCTACAATTTTTATTTCCAGCTTCTTTGGTGCATTTGCCTTTTTTAGAATAGCTAAAACCGCAATAGGGTCTGTAGGCGAAATTATGGCACCAAACAAAAGACAATACGTGTAAGGTATTTGCAATCCCAATAGTTGCAGTAAATAATACGTAGTTGTCCCAATAAGAAATGTGGAAACCAATACACCTAAAGTCGCAAAAAAGATAATAGGCCATCGCTGTTTTTTAAGCTCTTGAAAATTAGTGTGCAATGCGCCAGCAAATAATAAAAAACTTAGCATATAATCCATCAAAACCGTTTTGAAGTCTATTTGTTGAATAAGTTCAGCTTCCACTCGCAACAATCTATCATCAAAATAGCTTAGTCCCAAAACGCCTAATGTGTACAAAATGGTAATCAACATTAAACCTATGGTCGTAGGCAACTTAAAAAACCGAACATTGATGTATCCAAAAATGGCGGCTAAAAAGATTAAACCAGTAACTATTAGATAATAATTCATAAATGCAAAAAGGTGTTAAGTAGTCTCATTTGGGCGTGACCACAATCCCGATAACTATCGGGAGGGCTTGTAGTTTATCTTGAGCCTAGTCGAAAGGTTTCAATTCCTCGCTCTTCCCTGCAGTCAGGCTGCGGGATTTCCACTACAATCCCTCACGCAGAAAAAACTTTGTAAATAATTTTTTATCCATCATTACTTTATAAAAGTAAAGTGCAAAGTACCGCAATCATAATATAGAAAACGCTGACCCAGGTCATTTCAAGACTTACTACCTATTCATAATTTTGAAAAATTAATAATGATTAAATAGTTCAAAAAATGGAAACAATACAAGAAAAAGAACAGATAACAGCAATGCCAAGAATAGGGGACGAAGCACCAAAATTCCAAGCAGTTACCACACAAGGAAACATTAATTTTCCGGATGATTATGCAGGAAAATGGGTCATTTTATTTAGCCACCCAGCAGATTTTACGCCTGTGTGTACGTCAGAGTTTATAACGTTTGCACATCTGGAAGAAAAGTTTGATAATGCCAATTGCAAATTGGTTGGGCTATCGATTGATGGCTTATACAGTCATATTGCTTGGCTTAGAACCATTAGAGAAAAAATTGAATTTAATGGGATGAAAAATGTAGAGGTTAAATTTCCTTTAATAGAAGATATCACGATGGAAGTAGCCAAAAAGTATGGAATGATACAACCTAACGAAAGTAAAACACAAGCCGTACGCGCCGTATTTTTTATTGACCCAAGTGGTATTGTAAGAGCCATTATTTATTATCCTTTAAGTTTAGGAAGAAATTTTGACGAAATATACAGAGCCTTAATCGCAATGCAAACTGCCGATGAATTTGATGTAGCTACGCCAGCCGATTGGTATCCTGGGGATGATGTCATTGTTTCGCCAGCAGGTTCTTGTGGTGTTGCTGAAGAGCGAATGACAACTACTGATGATTTAGATTGTAAAGATTGGTTTTTCTGCACCAAGAAATTAGATAAGAATACCGTCTTAGATAAAATACTCAAAAAATAATAGCAATGAAAAAGCGTACATTTTTGAAGCAAGCTATGGTAGTATCAGTAGGTGCTTATATAGTGCCTTCAATATTATTATCCGCTTGTAAATCAGAACTTAAAAAAGATAAAATTATGAAAACAAGTTCAATAGCTACCAGTCCATTCAAATTACCTGAACTCTCGTATGGATATGATGCCTTTCCTGATGTTATAGACCCATTAACGATGGAAATACACTATACCAAACACCATCAAGGCTATACAGATAAACTGAACGCAGCCCTAGAAGCAGCTGATATTTCTGGAAACACCATAAAAGAAATCCTGCGTATGAAAGACCTGCCCGATGCCCTACGAAATAATGGTGGCGGTTATTATAACCATAATCTGTATTGGGACGTATTAACACCTGGTGGAAAGATGACCGATTCATTTAAGACAAAAATTTCTGAAGACTTTGGCTCAGAAGAAGCTTTTCTAAATGAATTGGCAGATGCAGGTGCAAAACGTTTTGGGTCAGGTTGGGCTTGGGTTGTGCAAGATGACGACAAAAAACTACGTATTTTCTCTACACCTAATCAAGATAATCCCTTAATGGAAGTATCTGATGTTAGTGGAACACCCATTTTAGGTATCGATGTTTGGGAACACGCTTATTACCTTAAATATCAAAATAAGCGGACTGAATACCTCAGAAAAATTCTAAACATTATTAATTGGAATAAGGTGGAAGGTAGAATGATTTAAAAATTGCTTGTACAATACCGCTAAGGATTCAAATATTTGGTCTTAAAAAGTCAAAAAAAAAGTAGGAGATGAAATTTTCATCTCCTACTTTTTTGATAGAATCTGTGTGATTACCCAATCTCAACTTTCTTTGGGGTGTGCTTCTTAGCATCTGCTTTTTTAGCAAGATTAAAACTAAGCACACCATCATTATATGTTGCCTTTACATCTTCTTCTTTTACAGAATCAGGAAGTTGTAATCTCTTTTCAAAAGAGTTATAACTAAACTCTTGACGGGTGTAGTTGTCTTCTTTTTCTTCTTTAGACTTTGAGCTTTCCGCAGCAATGTGTAGGCATCCATTATCAATGGTTACTTCAAAATCTTTTTTAGCAAACCCTGGTGCTGCTAATTCCACCTCAAAAGCATCATTGGTTTCTTTTACATTTAAGGCTGGTTCGTCCAGTTTCTTATTCCATAGACGGGTATCAAAAAAATCGTCATTATTAAAGAAATCTGATGTGATAAGATTTCTTAAGGGTCTTCTGTTAAATTTTACTAGTGACATAATTTTATAATTTAAGTTAAACATTGTTTTACAATGCTAAATTATATTGAAGACGGTTTGTATCAAATGACTTGGGTCAGTAGGGCTATGACATTATGATTTTAAATCAATCAATCGGTTTAAAAGATTAGGTTCAATTTAGAAATTTATAACACTATCCAAGGCATCATCCGCCTCTCTATGAATAAAGTTAGCTTGATAATTTAAAGTAGTTTTTAAATCACTATGTCTATATAGTTTTTGAAGCATTAAAGGGTGTATTGCATCTCCAGCAATATTACCAAATGAATGGCGTGCTATATGCATCGTTACTTTTTTACGAATCTTTGCCTTTATCGTAATGGTCTTAATATTATCATTGAATTTCTTCGTTGCAACTTTAATCTTGTTGTAAACATCTTTGGGATTGTCGAGGTCAGCTTTTTTCATTTCAGGAAAGATAAAATCATCATCAGAGTGTTTGTCAACTTCATAATCTTTTAAAAGTGCTTTTGCCTTTTCGGGAATTTTTAAGGATAGAAGCTTAGCGTTTTTCCCCATTCTATAATTAAACCTACCGTCAGTTATTTGTGACCATCTAGTAAACAAAACATCCGAAATACGCATACCAGCAAAATAGAAACTAAAGAGCCATACATTAAGGCTATGTCTTTCTATGGAAGATAAATCCTGAATAGCTTCAAATTTTCCAATTTCATCTTTAGTCAATCCAATCTTAACCGTTTCGGGAAATTTAACTTTAAACCTACCATTTCCAAATGGATAAAGCTCTTTACTTGCAACTCTATCTTTAATAGCACGATTGTAAATAAGTCTAATAAAGACCATCACATTCATTGCAGAAGTCTCGGTTAAAGAAGATTTGCCTTTTAAGAATACTTTTAGTTTACCAAGAAAACGTTCATCAATTTCTTGAAAAGTAAGTTGCTTAGATTTATGAAATCTTTCAATAAAACTAAGCCAAGCAGAATCTGTATACTTCCGATTAATTTTACCCTCAGCTTCTAAAGCCTCTATATGCTCTTTGGCATAATCAAAAAATGTTAAGGACGAGGTTGGTCTATATATTTCAGTTTTAATCTGTCTTGCAGAAGCATCTTTAGATTCGCTTTGCAAAGCGATTAATGACCTACGTGCTTCCGCAATTTTTGTAGAAATAAGGCTATTGAGGCTTTTAGAATTAGGATGTGATTTTTTTACTTTGATATTCTGCTCATCCCAATCTTCTAAATCAATATAATGCCCCAGTTGTTTGTAAATAGAACGTCGATTTTTAGTAATCCGAATAGCGAGTGGGTAAAGCCCTTTTGCATTGGGCTTTTTACGTAGAACGATTTTTGCACTTGATGACATAGCTGACCTGTTTTAGTTGCGAAAGTCAAATCAGGTACAACTTATAATGTGCCTAAAGATAGTAAATTATAAACTATTTCAGGTACAACATAGGTACAACAAATGTTGATATTAACTGATATTATTTGACTTCAAACAAAATGATTAAAACCATAAACCATTGAAAATAAGACTGTTTATGTTTCTTTGGTGCAATATATACCAAACTTAGGATCTAGTGCCGCGAGGTGTGGGAGTTCGAGTCTCCCCGCCCGCACAACAAAAGAATAAAGAGCTTTTCGTTTTTACGAGAAGCTTTTTTTGGTTTTATAATGTTTGTGATTTTGTTATTGTTAATTATGGAGTCTTCAAGGATCAAGGAATATTTTTGGGGAGTGACATAAATTAGGCATATAATTTAGTAAGTCTAAACAAGAAAAACTTAACATCTCTTACGCCTCTAAACATCGACCTGAACTCTTTGATTTTTGCATTAAAAGATTCCTCGGAAGCATTGGTGCTCCTGTTGTTAAAATAATTCAAAATTGGTTTGTAATGGATTTGTATAGACCTTGCAATGGTATTGAAGGACTTAAAATTTGAGTTTTCTACTTCGTTATACCACTGAGCCAA